>CAXBHV010000042.1:0-14083 GCA_963974855.1 uncultured Rhodopirellula sp.
AACGAGTCCTTTTTGGCTGAATGAAGCTGCAGGACTCGTAGCCTCGTCCACTACCCCCCGCCATTTATTGTTCCGAACGTGCTTAGTGTTGCAGATCGGCGTTTGTAGGAACTCGATGCAGGTCAAAATGACTTGCTCCGACCCACAAGTTCCGAATCACATTGTTGAAAAAGGCGTTTACCATGAGATCATGCCACTGTTTTGCATTACGAACTTGTCGCGGTTTCGCTTTTCTGTGGCTTGCAGTCGGTACCTGTTTGGCAGCCAACGCTCAATCGCCACCGACGCCGCCGGACGGATACCAGTGGGTCAAGAACGAGGCGTTCAGTGACGAGTTCAACGGCAGCCAACTGGATCACGACAAATGGCACGATCATAACCCGTACTGGAAAGGCCGACCGCCAGGCAAATTCGTGCCTTCGTCGGTCAGCGTTGAAAATGGTTACTTGCAGATCAAAAGCACCGTGCTGGATCCGCCGGACGGCAAATTCACAATCGCCTGTGGTGCGGTTCAGTCAAAATCCAAAGACGCGTTGTTTGGCTATTACGAATGTCGCATGAAAGCATCGAGCATCTCGACCTCGTCCACATTTTGGTTGACCGGCCCCCATTTCGAAGTGCCAGGCGGCAAAATGCGACTGGAACTAGACATCCAAGAATGCATCGGCAATGCACAGCGGTTTGAGACGTTCAAGACTCACATGAAATCCAACACGCACATTACCTTCACTCCGGATGGCGAGGGCGCCGAACGCAAACAAGCCAAAAAAGGTGGCGGCGCTCCGCTGAAGTCCAATGTTGCCGATGAATTCCACACCTATGGTTGTTGGTGGGTCGACGCAAACACGCTGAAGTTTTACGCCGATGGCGAATACAAATACACCATCGAGCCGTCCACCGAATTAGATCCAACGCCGTTTGATCACCCGCTGTTTATGAACTTGGTTTGCGAGACCTACGCATGGGAAGTTCCTCCGACATTCGAGGAATTGCAAGACGATTCACGGAACACGACCTACTACGACTGGGTACATGCCTACAAACTCGTCAAAGAATCCGCGAACGAAGTCACATCGCAATGATGCATACCGAATAACTTGCGTCCCTGAACTCGCGCCAATGAACCGCCCCCCTTGAGGACCTTCCAGTGAACCAGCAGCCATGGCATCCCCGATCGTTTCATAAGACCCTTTTCGCTGCATGTGCGATGATCCTCGTCGCAACACCTTCGATGGGTCTTGCAAAAGAAACGCCGACAAGCGAATCCTCTGCAACGCGTCAATCGTTCAACGAAGGTTGGACGTTTCACAAGGGAGAAGCCGCAGGAGCAGAATCGCCGGAGTTCGATGATTCGGCTTGGCGATCGTTGGACCTGCCGCATGACTGGGCGATCGAAGGCCCGTTCGATATCAAGTACAACGCGCGGGCGGGCGGATTGCCGTTTCATGGCATGGGATGGTATCGCAAAACATTCGAGATCCCTGCCGCCGCCAAGGACAAATCGGTGTTCGTCACCTTCGAAGGTGCGATGTACAACGCGCACGTGTGGGTGAACGGACATTTCATTGGCAATCGGCCGTTCGGGTACATCGAATTCCAGTACGAAATCACAAACCATCTGAAATCCGATGGTACCAATGTGATCGCCGTCAAATTGGCGCCCGAAGACCACTCATCGCGTTGGTACCCCGGTGCCGGAATTTATCGCGATGTTTGGATCGATTACAAAAACCCCGTCCATGTCGCTCATATGGGGACGTTTGTCACCACGCCGGATATTGATAGCGACCACGCCACGGTTGCCGTTGAAACCAAAATCAAGTCGACGGGCGAAAAACATGCGATCACTGCTAAATACGAAGTCCTGAACCCCGGTGGCCAAGTCATAGCAAGCTCGGACGCCACCATCGCCGATTCCAATTCGGATGGCAACACGATGGCGAGTGCCAAGATGCAGGTCGACAATCCGCAACTTTGGCAGCTCGATTCGCCGATGTTGTACACGCTTCGCACCACCGTTTTTGATCACGGCAACGTCGTCGACAGCGTGCAAACACGGTTCGGCATCCGCACGTTGAAGTTCACGAAAGCCGAAGGGTTCTTTCTGAATGGCAAACACACACGCATTCAAGGTGTTTGTTTACACCACGACAACGGCCCACTCGGCGCGGTCGCTAATCCACGTGCGATCGAACGCAAGCTGCAGATCATGAAACAGATGGGGGTAAATTCGGTACGCACCAGCCACAACCCGCCGTCCCGAACGCTACTGGACCGATGCGATGAAATGGGCATCTTGGTTCAGGTGGAAGCGTTTGATGTCTGGAAGATCGCCAAGGTGCCCAACGGATACAACAAGTTCTTTGACGAGTGGGCCGAGCGTGACATCAAGGACATGGTGCTACGTGACCGGAATCATCCGTCGGTGTTCATGTGGAGCATCGGCAACGAGATCTTAGAACAGGGCAATGCCAAAGAAGGTAACCGGATCGCTAAGTTACTCAACGGCTATGTCAAATCGTTGGACACCAGCCGACCGACGACGTGCGGATTCAACTACTACCCCGCTCCATACAAAATGGGGATGGCGGCGCAAGTGGACATCGCCGGGATGAACTACAAACCGCTTGCCTATGGTCCGCAGGTCGATGAGTTTCTGCCGGACAATCCGGTGGTGGGTTCGGAGACTTCGTCGTGCACCAGCAGCCGAGGTGTTTATCATCTGCCGATCGAGAAATACCAAACGCATGAATCCAAACAAGTCACCAGCTATGACATCATCGGTCCACCGTGGGCTTACCCACCGGACATCGAGTTCGATGCATTGGCACAACATCCCGAGGTGCTCGGCGAATACATGTGGACCGGATTCGATTATTTGGGCGAACCGACACCGTATGGCGGCAAAGACAATAGCACCAACGGCTACTGGAATGCCGACTGGCCCGCACGAAGTTCGTATTTTGGTGCGGTCGACCTGAGCGGTTTTCCCAAAGACCGATTTTATCTGTATCAAAGCCAATGGACGAAAGAGCCAATGGTGCACGTGCTGCCGCATTGGAATTGGCAAGACAGTGGCCACGAAACAATTCCTGTGTTTGCCTATACCAATTGCGAAGAAGTGGAATTGTTTGTCAATGGAAAATCGGCGCGTCGAAAAACCAAGGGCAAGGACCTGAGCAAGATCCCGGTCAAGTTCAATCGCTACGAGAAGGACCACATGCTGACGAAGTACCGTTTGGCCTGGGACGTTCCCTATTCACCGGGTTCGATCCGCGTGGTGGGTTATGTCGATGGCAAACCGGCAGCCGAAAAAGAGATCAAGACTGCGGGACCGCCGGCTAGGGTCAAACTGCACGCCGATCGCAGCACGATCACGGCGGACGGCAGAGACCTGTCGTATGTCACTGTGCGGATCGAGGATCGCGACGGCAATTTTTGTCCATTGGCGTCCAATCGCGTGCAGTTCTCGGTCGAGGGTGCTGGCAAGATCGCGGCGGTGGGAAATGGAAATGCGGCGACCACCGCCCCCTTCATCGCGGACTATCGCGATGCGTTTAACGGGCTGTGCATGCTGATTGTTCAGTCCGGTAAAGCTGCTGGCGAGATTACGATCAAAGCCGAATCAGAGGGTTTGGCCGCAGACGGCATCACGTTGTCAGTCAAATAGTGGGTTTGCAACTTGTTAGCGGTGCAGCGCACGCCGCACCGCCAAATTCGATCGTTTTTTCCCGCCGCTGCCAGACTCGAAAACTTCGAAAACGGGGGGTCTATGGAACGTTAATTGGAAAAACTGCGAGATTCAGAGCCTTTAGGCGAATGGGCGATGATTCCGCATGGGCACCCAATCTGATTTTTCCCGCAGTTTCAGTGTCCAAAACTCTCAACAAACCGACTCAAACCATCAAGAAGCGGCCTCGGCAAGCTCGGAATAAAAAACTCAATTTGCGAGTCCGACATTGCCCTCAAGCGCCATGTCCTTAAGCGCCGCCCATCGCATGCGTTAGCGTGCCCCTGCCATGAATCCCCGCACTGTTGAGTCGAAATCCCTCATGAATCATTCAACGTCAGCTTCCCTCCCCACCTCATCCAACTTGCTGACGGAACTGCGTGACCGAGTTGACCGCGAGTTCCAAGCACAATTTTCGCGACCCGCGACCGTGATCGCCGCAGCACCCGGTCGCGTGAATTTGATCGGCGAGCACATCGATTACAACGATGGCTTTGTTTTGCCGATGGCCATTGAGCGCTACGTCGTGATTGCGGCCGCGCCGGCGGCAGACGCATCGCGACCCTCCGCGACCGTGTACAGTACGAACCTGCATGAGACCGCCGACATTCCATTAGGGAATTCGCAAGCGGCGACCCTCGACAATTGGGGACGCTACCTCGAAGGCGTGGTGGCGGGTTTTGCAGAACAAGGCATTCCGGTGCCACCGTTTGATGCAGTGATCGGTTCCAACGTTCCACATGGCGGTGGGCTCTCGAGCAGCGCCGCGTTGGAAGTGGCGACCGCAACGCTTGTTGAATCGTTGACCGATCACACTCTCGAACCGCTGCAAAAGGCGTTGTTGTGCCAGCAAGCGGAACATCGTTTTGCCGGAGTCCCTTGCGGCATCATGGACCAATTCAGCAGCGTGTTTGGCCAACCGGACCATTTGATGCTGATCGATTGCCGTTCGCAACAATATGACACGGTGCCTTTTGATGCCGACGGCATTTCGGTCTTGATCACCAACAGTAACGTCAAGCACGAACTCAGTGGCGGCGAATATGCAGCACGCCGAAATGAATGTGATCAAGCTCTTCGCAAACTCAACCAAAAAACGTGGCGGAATGTCTCACTCGAGGACGTGCTAAATGCCGGCTCATCGTTAAGCGATATCGAACTGCGCCGCGCTCGCCACGTTGTCACCGAGATTGCTCGCACCATCCAAGCGGCCGAAGCCTTTCGTGATTCCGACTGGGATGCAGTCGGCCAGTTGATGTACGCCAGCCACGAATCGTTACGAGACGATTTTGAAGTCAGCTGTCGCGAGCTCGATCAGCTTGTCGAGATCGCTATCGAATTGGGAACCGAGTCAGGCGTATTAGGGTCGCGGATGACCGGCGGTGGGTTTGGCGGATGCACCGTGTCTCTGGTTCGGGATCATGCCCTACCTGAGGTGATCCAGTCGTTGACGTCACGTTACCAATCGGCAACCGGCGTCACGCCAAGCTGTTTTTCAAGTCGTCCCGCTCTCGGAGCTCACTTGATTCAGCCGTAAGCTTGATTCTTGTGCCACATTTATGAAAGGCCACATCAATCGGAGCTCGCAATGAGCTAAAATCGCATCCATGATTCTTGACGCCCCCACGCCAGAGACGAACACGATGAAATTCTATTTGCTTGGTTTATTGGTTCTGATGATTCCGATTGGTTTGACGTCGCTCGCCAAGGCCGAAGAAATCAACGTCGCCGATCATGGGATCGTTCCCGGCAAAGATGCGACTTATCCACTGCTTCGTTTGATTCAATCGGTCGAAGGCGAGAGCAACATCGCGCTTGTTTTCCCCAAAGGCACGTACCGTTTCGCACCTGATAACGCTCTCGAACAATTTCGCGCCGTCACGAATCACGACAATAGTCTGAAACGAATGGCGTTCCCGCTGTTTGGTTTTAAGAACATCACCATCGACGGTGGTGGTTCGACGTTTCTGTTTCACGGTCGGATCAGCCCGATTGTCATTGATGGCGGCATCGGGGCGACGCTGAAGAATTTCTCGATCGACTGGGACCGTCCGTTTCACAGCGAGCTAACCGTCGTCGAAACCAACGAAGATGACGACACGTTTACCGTCGAGGTCGACCGCGATCGATATCCGTACACGATCAAACATGGCGAGGTGAGATTTGAACGCGATGGTTGGAGCGATCCGTTTGGATCGAACATCGTGTTCGATCCCAAAACCCAATCGCCAATCTACGACACAAAAAAATATGGCGTGAACTACTCCAAACCCGTGAAAGTGACCGCCGTCGGCAAGAACCGGATTCGCTTTAATGCCGAAGGGCGGGCTTTGCCTCCGGTCGGATCGGTATTGATCACTTACGGAGTGAATCCAACCAGCCGTCTGTGTCCGGCAATCCACATTGCAAATTCGAGTGACGTTCACGTCGAAAATGTGACGGTGTATGCTGCGGGCGGGATGGCATTGATCGCCGAACGGACCGAGAACGTCACGCTTGAAAAGATGGTGGTCACCTCGACACCGGATCGTTTTGTTGCCACCCGCGCCGACGCCACTCACTTTGTCGGATGTCGTGGCACGGTCAAACTTGAAAACTGTCTGTTTGAACACATGCTCGATGACGGCATCAACGTTCACGGTGCCTACGTCAAAGTCGAAGAGTATTTGGGTAAGAACCGTTTCATCTGTGCGATCAGCCATCCACAGCAATGGGGGCTGACGTTCGCCGGTCCGGGGGACAAGGTCGCTATCCTGTCTCGCGAAACCATCCTGCCGTTTCACCAAACCTCGGTCGAAGAAGTATCGATCCTGAATGAAGAACGATTTGTGATCACGGTTTCGGATGTCCCCGACGATCTGCCGACCGGTCCGCTTTCGATGGAAAATTTAACGTGGTACCCCGATGTGGTGATGAAACACAACACCATTCGCCAGAACCGTGCACGTGGCGTGTTAATTACAACCAAGGGCAAAGTGTTAATCGACAGTAACTATTTTTCGTCGCAGATGCACGGCATCTTGATCGAGGGCGACAACAAAAAATGGTACGAGTCGGGTGGGGTCAAAGATGTCACGATCTCGAACAATGTTTTCGACAATATTGGCTTCGAGGGAGGTGCGGTCTACCCGCTGCTCGCTTCTCCGCTGCTAACGGACGAGCAGCGAATGGGTGACGGGCATTTCCACCGCAACATCCGCTTTCTCAACAACACGATCCGCAGCTTCAATGGCCTGGTTGCCCAGACGCGATCGGTCAGCGGTTTGACGATTGCCGGCAACGAATTGGAATTCAGCAGCGATTATCCCGCCAATGCAGAGTTCCCGTCGATTGATCTGCATTATTGCGATGACGTGCTTATCACCGGTAACACCGCCACCGGGTTCGACCACAAATTGATCATCGCGGAGTCTGCCGACTCGACCGACATCGAAGTCCAGGACAATGTTGGCTTTCAAGCCCCGAGCAAATAGCAGGCAACCGTCAACGACTCGATTGACCACGACGCGAACGGCGTAATCCGTTTGCGTTGCTACCCATGTCCATCCACGAAATGCTTCTTAGAGGGATCCGAAAAGGGGTCTGACTCTTTGGAAGCGAGTCGTATTTGTTGAGTTTCTTGCCTCGCCGGAGAGGGTCAGCCCCTTTTCGGATGCCCTCATAAAGTCATTAGCAAAAAACATGATCGTGCCTCAACACTGCTTGAACCGATTCTTCTTTGTCGCGACTGTGATCACCGTTACCCTGGCTGGTCACGTTGTGTCAGCGGACTCACCGGCAAAGCGTCCGAACATTATCTGGTTGATGGCCGAAGACATGGGGCTCGACCTCGAGTGCTACGGCATGAAAGGGGTAAAGACGCCGAACCTGAACAAGATGGCGGCGGAAGGGGCGTTGTTCAGCAAAGCCTATTGCTCCAACCCGATTTGTTCTCCCAACCGCTCGGCGATGATGGTAGGTGTCGATCAAACCATCATCAACGCCCAACATCATCGCAGCAACCGTGATGTCCCGCTGCTAACCCCGTACAAACCGATCACGTATTGGCTCCGCGAAGCCGGTTACACCTGTTTGCTCGGTCATGACAAAGTGATGGCTCTAGGCACCAAGACGGACTGTAACTTCAAACACGAAGCCACCGGTCCGTACGATGGCGCGACAAAGTTTGGGCTGTTTGACAAACGCGAAGATTTCTCGGCGGCCCACCAACCTTTCTTCAGCCAGATTCAATTAAAGGTCACACACCGAGGCGATTGGTGGAACGATGTCCGTGCCGAATCAAAACATCCGGTTTCACTCGAAGCGATTCAATTGCCTCCGTACTTTGCCGATACGCCTGAGATTCGCTACGACTGGGCCACCTACCTCGACACCGTCGAGTACATGGACGACGAGGTGGGAATGTTGATGCAATCGCTGAAGGATCAGTCGCTACACAAAAACACGGTGGTCATTTTCATCGCGGACAATGGTCGCTGCAACTTGCGAGGCAAAGGTTATTTGCACGACACCGGGATTCACGTGCCGATGATCGTCTGGGCTCCTGGACTGATCGAACCCGGCACCGTGGTCGACGACTTGCTTTGCACGACCGATATCTCGGCAACGGTGCTGAAGCTCGCCGGGGCGACGATCCCCGACTACATGACGGCGAAGCCATTTTTGGGAGTAGAGAAACCCGAGTACCGCGATTTTGTCCGTTCGGCTCGCGATATATGGGACGAGATCGACGAGTGCTCGCGAAGTATCACCACGCCTCGTTTCAAATACATCCAAAATTTGATGCCCGAAGTCCCCTGGGCGACCGACCAAGCCTACTTGGAATTGAATCGCCCCGCCTTGCATGTGATGCGGCGACTGAAAAAGGAAGGCAAACTGAGCGATGCGGAGATGACATTTTTTCACGACTCCAAACCGCCCGAAGAACTTTACGACTTGCGATCCGACCCTGATGAGCTGAACAATTTGGCCGCCGATCCAAATTATGCCGACGAGCTGGCGGCGTTGCGATCGCTCGAACAACAATGGGTCGCGACCCATCGTGACCACGGACTCGATGACCTCGGCAAACGCCAGCCCGAGAAAGGGTTGGCTGCGGAAACGGCGCGTGCCGGGGTAAAACGGCACCAGCCTCAGTGGTGGCAACGACTTGAAAGCGGCGAACTGATGAAAACTCAACAATGGATGAAAGATTTCAAGTAATCTATTAGCGTGCTGTCCGTGCGGCCATCGTCGTCTCGCGAAGAATCCCTTCTCTCTGGAATGTCATGAAAACGTTTCTTATTTGCTTGCTGCAATGCTCTCTTGCCAACCTGTTGGCAGTCGCGGTTCTTGCGGACGAACCACGCACTCCCAATGTGGTATACATCCTTGCTGACGACCTCGGTTACGGGGACCTCAGCTGTTATGGACAGACTAAATTCGAGACTCCTAACATTGATGCGTTGGCCCAGCAGGGGATGCGTTTCACCCAGCACTATTCGGGCAGCACCGTTTGTGCTCCATCGCGTTGTGCGCTGCTGACCGGTTTTCACACTGGCCACGGAGCGGTGCGAGGCAATGCGGAAGTATCGCCCGAAGGGCAAGAACCGATGCCGGCGGACACCTACACCGTGGCTAAACATTTGCAAAGTGCCGGATACGCGACCGGCATCTTTGGCAAATGGGGATTGGGGGCACCCGGCACCGCCAGCGAGCCATTGAAGATGGGTTTTGACCGTTTCTATGGATACAATTGTCAGCGAATCGCCCACTGTTATTACCCCGCATTTTTATGGAACGACGAAGAACGCGAACTGCTCTGGGGCAACGTCGCGTCGCACAAACATGACTACGCACCCGATTTGATCCACGACCAAGCATTGAAGTTTATTCGTGACAACAAAGACCAACCGTTTTTCTGTTACTACGCCGCCGTCCAGCCGCACGCCGACATGGTCGCGCCGGAATCGTACATGAAAAAGTATCGAGGCAAATTCCTCCCCGAATCCAACTACCCCGATGACTATTACTTGGGGCAACCCGAATCGCATGCTGCGTTTGCTGCGATGGTGAATGTGTTAGATGACTATGTCGGCGAGATCGCGGCCGAACTGGACACCCTTGGTATCGCAGATGAAACGATGATCGTTTTCTCTTCCGACAATGGGCCCCACGAAGAAGGAGGTCACGATCCCGAATACTTCAATTCCAACGGTCCGCTGCGAGGTTTCAAACGCGAACTCTACGAGGGGGGCGTGCGAGTACCAATGATCGCGGTGTGGCCCGACAAAATCCCAGCCGGAAGTGTCTCGGACGAGATTTCAGCATTTTGGGATTTCTTGCCAACGATGGCCGATTTGGTCGGCAAACCGCTGCCGGGTGACACCGATGGCGTTTCGATTCTGCCCACGCTGCTTGGAAAACCGGAACAACAACGCAAACACGATTATCTTTATTGGGAATTCATTGAGAAAAAAGGTCGCGTCGCGGTTCGCAAAGGCAAGTGGAAAGGAGTTCGCTACAATGTCGATCTCGACCCGAACTCGCCCATCGAACTGTATGACTTATCCGTCGATGTAGGTGAAACGAACAATATCGCCGCCCAGCATCCCGAACAGGCTGCCGAGTTGAGCAAGCTGATTTCCGAGTCGCGTACGATGTCGCCTAACCCGCGATTTAACTTTCACTACCTACGCAAGTAAACTAGGTGTGGCGCCCCGATTCCATTCGGTCGTCCCCCCGACGTTCCTAGATTTCCCTCCACCCTGCTGCTGAGACACCTTTGATGAAAATCACTTCCCTCCGCCTGTTAACCCTGATCACCACCCTCGTGTTGGGGTCGCTGCAAAGCCAATCCATCGCGACGGCGGAAGAAACGGCCAAGAAAGCCGATCCGCTGAAGGTTCTGTTGGTCGCAGGCTGTTGCTGCCACGACTACGCCACGCAAACGAAGCTACTCAAAAAAGGCATCGAAGAGCGACTGAATGCCGAAGTGACTGTCGAGCTGAGTGAAAGCACCACCACCACCGCCCGCTTTGAGATTTACGAGTCCGATGATTGGGCCAAGGGATACGACGTCGTCTTGCACGACGAATGTTCGGCCAACGTGATTGAGCGGCCTTACGTCGATCGTATTCTCGCCGCCCATCGCAACGGTACTCCCGCGGTCAATCTGCACTGTGCGATGCATAGTTACCGTTGGGGTGATTTCAAATCGCCAGTGGAACCGGGAGCGGACAACGCAGGCTGGTACGAGATGCTCGGTCTGCAATCCACAGGGCACGGTCCTAAATTGCCCATCGATGTGCTCAGCACCGATTCGACACACCCGATCATGAAAGGGTTTGAGAACTGGACAACGATCAACGAAGAACTTTACAACAACGTGCGAGTGTTCGCAGGCGCGAGCGCCTTGATTGAAGGCAAACAAGTGGCGCCGCCAAACAAAAAGGAACTGAAGCAAAATCCGAACGCGGCTCCCACCGAATCAACTGCCGTGATCGCCTGGACCAATCAATATGGTCCCAAGAAAACCAAGATTTTCAGCACCTCGCTGGGTCACCAAAACGAGACTGTCGCCGATGAACGCTACATGGACGTTGTCGCTCGAGGCATTTTGTGGGCCACCGGCAACTTGAACGCCGACGGAAAAGCAAATCCCGCTGTCACAAAGTAACTCCCTGTGGCATGTCTCCGTCATCGCTCGAAACGTGTTTGCGCGTCATCCTGAAAATCCCACCAACATGAATCCAACCCATCCTCGATCGATTCGACAGACAACGCGGCGAATGTTTTCCATGCTGGCATCCGTAATTGCCATCGGTCTACTGACGCCTGCGGTTTTGTGGGCGGCCCCACGTCCGAACGTACTGTGGATCGTACTGGATGATCTTGGACCGGAAATTGGTTGTTATGGGATGCCGCATGTTTCCACACCCGCGATGGATCGGCTTTGCAGCGAGGGTGTTCGCTACACCCGCTGTTTTTCCACATCACCGGTGTGTTCGTCTTCGCGGAGTGCGATCGTCACGGGGATGTATCAAACCTCGATTGGTGCACATCACCATCGCACGCGGAAGATGAAACCGTTGCCCGAGGGAGTGCAAACGGTGATGCAGCAGTTTGGCGATGCGGGCTATTTCGTCTGTGACCTGAAACCTCCCGGAGTGAAAGGCAAAGCCAAGCGGGATTACAACTTCATCACCAACGACGATTTGTTTGACGGAGATGACTGGTCCCAACGTCGCGAGGGACAACCCTTTTTTGCACAGGTGCAAATTCACGAGCCCCATCGCCCCTTTGTCCACGACCAAGATCCCGAGCGTGCCGCGAAGCTAACCTTGTCGGCCAAGTATCCCGATCATCCGGTGGCCCGCGCCGACATGGCGGACTACTTGGCGACCATCGAAAATGGAGACAAGCACGTCGCAGCGATCTTAGAACGTTTGGAAGCCGAAGGGTTGCGTGAGAACACGCTGATCATGCTCTTTGGCGATCACGGTCGGCCTCATGTTTGGGGCAAACAATGGCTCTACGACGAAGGACTTCACACGCCGCTAATCATTGCCGGGCCGATGATTTCCAATCCAGGCACGAGCAGCGATTCGCTGGTCAGTTTGATCGACGTCGCTCCGACATGTTTACGTGCCGCGAACATCACGCCGCACGCACGGACCGAAGGGGTCAATATTCTGGCTGCCGATTTCAAAGGTCGCGAGTTTGTGTTCGGGGCTCGGGATCGTTGTGGTGAAGCCGCCGACCGAATCCGATCCATTCGTGATTCGCGATACAAGTACATCCGCAACTTTTATCCCGACCGCCCCTACACGCAAATCAGTAGCTACAAAGTGCTCTCCTATCCAGTGGTCACGCTATTGGAGGTACTGCACGCCCAAGGCAAACTCGGGCCCGATGCCGATCGCATGATGCAGAAAACGCGACCAGCGGAGGAACTTTATGATTTGCAATCGGATCCCGACGAACTTCACAACCTCGCCGAGAATCCAGAACACGAGTCCACACTGCAGCGGATGCGAACCCAGCTAAATCAGTGGATCGAAACCAGTGGCGACCAAGGATCGATCCGCGAAGGCGACCAAGCGTATCAAGATGCGATCATCGCGGAAAAACGAAAGTGGTACGAAAGCACTCAGCGAAAACGCGGACTCGATCCCGATGCTTCGGCCGAGCAGTACCTCGAGTGGTGGCAAAAAGAATTGCGAATCACGAATGAGTGATGGGTGCGAACTGTAAGCGAGCGAAGGTGATGTCCGGTTCGTTTTCGCTGCGATGCCGGAACTCCGCTGTGCTAAGCAGGTTGCGTTCCAGCCTACGCGCTAGGACAACAGGGCTTGGACGACTTCGCCGTCGCCGCCGATTTTGAACGGACGTCCCGACGGTGAGTAGACTTCTTTGTCGATCGGCAATCCTGCAGCGGCGGCGATGGTTTTGTTGAAATCCGCCACCGACACATGGTCTTTGGCAACCGAATGTCCCCGTTTGTCGGATTCCCCGTAGGCTTGGCCCCCGCGGATTCCCGCACCGATCAACAGGCTGCAGAACGCACCCGGATGGTGGTCGCGACCAGCGTTCACGTTCAATTTGGGGCTGCGTCCAAATTCCGTTGTGACGACGATCAGCGTTTCATTAAACAGCCCCTTGCTGTGCAGGTCCCGCATCAAGTTGCCCAAGGCGGTATCAAGATTGGCGGCTCGGGTATCGAGCGACTCGTAGAGGTTTTGGTGCATATCCCAGCCACCCGAAGTGACCTCGATAAACTGAGCCCCCTTTTCCACCAATCGCCGAGCCAGCAAACATCCTTGCCCGAGCGAGTTGTTTCCGTAGGCGTCACGGATCGCTTTTGACTCTTCGTTGATGTCAAACACTTTCAATTGATCGCTGCCCATCAATTGATACGCATCGCGATACGCTTGGTTGTACGCGATCACTTTGCTGTTATCGCGTCGTTCTTGGAACGCTTCGTCAAATTTGGTAGCCAGCATCATGCGGCGACCAAACAATTCCGGTGGCAAATACTTTGGAAGTTTCGTGTCCTGCAAACCCTTGGCCGGGTCAGCGATCGGCACCGGCGAAAACGACGGCGGCAGAAAACCGGCGCCGGGATGACCTCCCGTCGATCCGATCAGATAGTTGCTCGGTAATCCGGTGTTAGGTTTCGGTTGCTGCGACGTCATCCAAGCGCCCATCCCAGGGTGCTGGATACTGTTGAGCTGCTTGTAGGCGGTACGCATCAAGTAGCGTCCTTGCTCGTGAGCCCCGGTTTCAGTGCTAAGCGACCGAACCACCGCGATCGCCCCGGCCAGGTAGGAGAGTTTGGGGAAGCGATCTCCGAACATCAATCCTGGAACACGC
>CAXBHV010000043.1:0-14052 GCA_963974855.1 uncultured Rhodopirellula sp.
GATCGACTTCGACACTTTCACCTTCGCTGACGGGACGTCCGATCGTGTCATCACGTGACTTGATGCCGCTGGGATAGAGATCAACCAACCCGTCAAATACATGTACTTGGGATCGCCCGTCTTCGTCTGCTGAAATGGCAAACTCGGTACCTCGATCCACGAGTCGCACTGCATCGGTGGTGACGGTGAATCCTTCGGCTTGTTCAGCAACGCGGGCTCGCAGCTTTCCATGTCTCAGATGGGCGTGCTCAAGCGAATTCAAATCCAAGTCGACGGGGCCTTCGAGATACAGCGTCACTCCGTTGTAAACGCGGATTTCTGCTAACCCCGATTCGAGTTGTAATCGACCCGGTGACAGCAGTAGCGGAGGTTCGATGTTGCCATGCCAAACATCCTCGGACGTCTGGGCGAGTATCGCGATCGTGGTGTCTAGCTGCTTTGGCGTCGCCACGCTGGCAAATTGCGATAACGATCGGTCGGTCGCGAACAGAAATGCCATAAAGAGAACGGACACAGCCAGAATTGCCGTGACAACCCACCACGCTTTGGATTCAGCATTTTTGCGATATTCCGTCTGATTCACCTTAGGTGAAACATTCTCGTGAGGCGAATTTTGTGGGCAAACCAGATCGACGAGATCGACGACCGATGAGCGATCAATCTCGTTGCTTAGTAGTGAATCAAGTCGAAAGTGATCGACCCAAGCGTTCATTCGCTCGGGGTTACCACGCATCAAGTCTTGCAAGCGTTGGCCTTGAATTGGATCGAGTTCGCCATCGATCGCCAATTGAAGTAGGCACGCAAATTCGCGGTCGGTATCGCGGGTCATTGCGAAGTCTCCGGCATGTTCAGCTCGATACACTGCAGCAACAGGCCGCGGATTCGGTACAACGTCTGTCGAATCGATCCTTCGGGGCGTCCCAATTCGTCCGCGATGCTGCCGATCGAACGCTCGCTTGAATACCGCATTTCGATCAATGCCCGTTGCGGCCCCGGCAATTGTTTCATGCAGTGCCGAAGCGCTGATTGTTGATCCTCGAAACCACTGGACCGCTCGGTGGCAAGATCCGCCAATTCGGTCATGAACGACTCGTCAAACACCAAGCGGTCGCGTGAATACTTGCGAACTTGGTTCATCACCTTGAATCTGGCTACCTGGCTCGCCCATGCCCAGAAATCGGTTCCAATCTCGAATTGGTCCGCTTTCTGCCAAAGAACGACGTTCACCTCTTGCAGCAAATCGTCAATATCTTTGTCATGAACAAGCAAACACCGCACGAATCCCCGCAACCGAGATTGGTGCTGGGCAATCAATGCAACCACCTCTGTCGATGCATCCGTCGTTTTAGGGGCATTTGACGTCACGAAGCGAAAATCCTTAGTAAAAGTGCACGAATGGCACGGTTCGGGAGGCGGTTCAAATGGCAAATGTCTGTCCGAAACCGCGTGTCAACAAATTATTGTTGATTTCGCTGGACGATTTGATTGTGGCCGCAGCATGCTTCACTCTATGGTAACCCCCGATCTCTCGCCGAGCGGCAAGCAATTGTGGTGAGCCGTGGGCCGTAAGGCACCGGGTAGTACGTGGGACCCGGCCGCTCTCGCGTTAGCGGCTCACGGTAAGGCAGGCTAGATAAAATCTGGATTCAATGACGTCAGCAACGATCCTGGAGAGATTAGGATAGACGACGACTCGGGATCGCTCACGCGGGTGCTCTCTTCACGACACAGGCCTTTCACCACGACAGGAAAATCAACAATGGATGCCATCCTTCGATTCCCGCAAACTCGCTGGATTTGTTTCTGTCTGTTTTGGATGGGGGGAGCTTTTGTGGCGGTCGGGAATGAACAACCCAATATCATTTTTCTGATGTCCGATGATCAGAGCTTTTACTCGCTTGGCTGCTATGGCAACGAGGATGTGAAAACGCCCAACATTGATCAGTTGGCCGCCGACGGGATGGTGTTTGACAATCACTATGATACGACCGCGATCTGTATGGCCAGTCGTGCCAGTGTGATGACAGGGATGTTGGAATATAAGACTGGCTGCAACTTTGATCATGGCCCGATGACGCGAGACAAGTGGCAGCAGAGCTACCCCATGCTGCTTCGCGCCAACGGATACCGTACTGGGTTCGCGGGCAAGTTCGGGTTCGAAGTTGTCGAGACGCCGGAGTCTAAGAAATTGCAACTTCCCAGCGACGACTTCGACGTGTGGGGCGGCGGTCCGGGGCAAACGAGCTACAACACCCGACAAAACAAGTCGATGGCGAAGTACGCCGCCGAGTATCCGCACTCGACGTTGTCCTACGGAGCCTTCGGTCGCGACTTTGTTCGTGATTCGGCTGCAAAGGAACAACCGTTTTGCTTGTCGATCAGTTTCAAAGCACCTCACATGCCGGCGACACCGGATCCTCGATTCGATGATGTCTATGCAGGAAAGACTTTCAAAAAGCCCGCCAACTTCGGTCGTGAACACGGCACCCACTTTTCCAAACAGAGTCAACAAGGACGTCAATACGAGCGGTTTCATTCGTGGCACTACTCGGACGATTACGACAAGGTGATGGCAAAGTACCATCAACAAATTTACGCCATCGACGTGGCGGTCGGGATGATTCGTGATGCGTTAAAAGAGTATGGTGCCAGTGACAATACCGTGATCTTCTACACTTCGGACAACGGTTTTTTGTGTGGCTCGCATGGCTACGGTTCCAAGGTGCTACCGTACGAAGAAGCGTCACGCGTGCCATTGATCGTTTACGATCCTCGCCATCCGAATCGTGGGAAACAGTTGCGAACCGATTCGTTGACGGGCAATATTGATTTTGCACCGACCATTCTTGCATTGGCCGGCATCACACCGCCCAGCAACATGGATGGACGCAGTCTGATGCCGATCCTTGATGATCCCGCAGCCGAGATCCACGTTTCACTGCCGTTGATCAACGTATGGGGCCCAGCCGAAGTCCAGTCGCTTGCCGTTGTGACCAAAGACATGAAGTACGTTTACTGGGGTTACGCCGGAGACGGATTCTCGCCGACCGAGGAACTTTATCACACACGAAAAGATCCGCTGGAGTTGGTCAACTTGGCCAATAACCCCGAGTACAGCGAAGCGATGAAATCAATGCGGGCCGGTTACGACCAAGCCGTGGAAAAGTGGAAGCAGGATGCGGTGCCCTACAACCGCTATCAAGAGTACGGCGTGATCTTCGACCGCCATGCCCCCTGGGCCGAAAAGGCAAAACGATTGCGAAAAGGCAGGTCGCGGGAGTCGGAATAGAGGGGGGCGTGGAGGAAGCCTTTTTCCGTCGTTGTGGATCTTGTGAAACCGTTGATGGATTTCGATTGAGCCTGTTGTGGCGGAGCATTGTTTGTTTTCGTGCCGGAGGCACTTTTTGTTATAGCCTTGGGTTGAAACCCAAGGCTATCGAAAAATATCGCTCCGCGACAATCCATTCGTGACTCACACGCCCCGCTCCCTTACCGCCCTGCCCTGCCTCCCTCCCCCTATCGCTCGTTGAAAATCAACCGGGTTTGGTCGGCGGGCACCCAACACTTGCGTCCGTCGGCTAGTTCGATGTTTAACCAATCCGCTCGACTCGTTTTCACATCGAACTCGAGCCCATCATGCAGCGGCTCATAAAACGCCGTGTCATACGAATACGCGGGCCCTTTGCGACCAAACGTTTCACCGACGATCACCACGCCTTCGCGGCCCGATTGGCTGCGTGCGTAAACTGCGGTCCCCCCCATCACCACCACAATCGATGCTGCAAACACAGTTACAGCCGCAGTCGTCCGCGTGCGATAACGAACATGCAATAGCAGTAAACTCAGAAGCAGAATCCAAGCAACAACCAACGCAGCGCAGATCCACCGTAGCGGCCATCGCAGGAAGCTTCCTGAATGCGGGGCTTCGATCGCGTCGACTGTCAGCGCACGTGCGGCTTTCAAGTTTTCGCGGACCTTGTCGTCAAACGGTTGGTAGATCTGGGCTTGACGATAGCATGCGATCGCCCTGCCTAGCTCGCCTGCTTTGAACCATGCGTTACCGGCGTTGTACCACGCCGGCCCCCGGCGTTCGGATTCAGTGGCGGCACTCTCGAACTTTAACGCCGCTTGTTTGAAAAGCGACTCCGTTTCGGGCAATCCAGGACCGGAGTGAATCGCCTGATCAAAAAGCACTTCCGCTTCGCTCCACTCCGAAGCGAGGCCTGTCGCCGGAATCATGCAAAAGACAATCCATACGAAAACCGAAAGACGGCGGAACTTTGCAAACAATCGACTCGCCACCCCGTCGAGTTCAGGGATCGGTGTGGCTGATTTTTGTGACGAAAAATCAGACTTGTCCGCCACCGCGTGCGTTTCCACGATCAAGTCGATGTCGGTTTGTGATAGCTCGATCGAGCGCAGGCGACTTCGTGTGTCCTCGACCGTCCAAACGCCCGCAGGCACCGAAAATCCGCTTGCCAGAAACTGCAAAAACGCTTCCCACTTCTCCGCGGTGCCTTCGGAGTGCCGGCGCAGTTCGCGATACGCGATCACTTGCCGGCGGTAAACCAGGTTGATCGCCCGCCGCCGACGTTCTCGTACCCAGGGGACTAACAATGCAAACAGCGTCGTCGTCAAAACGATCCACAACCAAAAATGGTCTGCGAATATACCAATCGTGTTGTTCAGAAATCGACTCATGGTTCCTGGTTGTGCGTTATGCCAGACCCCTGCGGGCTGGTCGGTCAAGGTTTGCTCGGCGACAAGAGTTCGTACTTCAAAATAGTCGCGGCCGTTGTCGGGCCGAACGTTCAAGGGAACCGCTGCCGTCTGTACAAAGTGATAGTCGCTCGCGTCCGCATCAAATACTTGAATTCGCAGCGATGGAAACGCCGTGATATTCGTCGTCAATGGCCGCACGCGAATGCGGAAACTAGTTCCATCAGGATGCCAGGTGCGACCGAGTTCGCTGGCGACATGAAACCGCCCTCGTAGACTCCGCTGTAACGATAACGGTGGAAGTTCGAGCATGCCGTGCGGGGCATCGCTACGCACACGCACATCCACTTCGAGAACCTGCCCGACCTTCATTTCATCCGTCGCGGCAGTGACTTCAAATGTGACCGGGGCAAACAAACCGCTGAACCATTGCGAGCGATTCTGTGACGGAAGCGGCAACGCCTTCACCGACACCGGATCGGATTCCACGTAGACGCGTTCGTAGGATGTTAATGCCGAAAACGGCTCGAACAGTCCGTTGTTGTAGTAGGCGGCGTAGGGCGCGAACGGACTTCCTTCGCCCTTTAGCAAGGCACATTCCAGTCGTGTGGGACCGAGGGAATACGTTCCAGGTTCTTGGCAGCGGGCGAACAACGGGAACTGTACCGTACCAAAGGCGGACGGTTTGTCCTCCGGTGTCACGCGTGGGACAATGATTCGTCGGCCACCAAAGGGTAATCCCATCTGTTGTTCTTCGGGAGCGGTGCAGCGAGGAATCACGATCTCGACATCGCTGTGACGAAAAATATCGGGAGAACATTGAAGGGAACGAAATCGGTTCGTCGCTTCTTGACTGGACCACGTAACGTCCACCCGCAACGGTTCACCGACATAAACTTTCGTTTTCTCAGGCCGAAATTCAAACTTCATGTTTGAACTCCGTTGCGGAATACTGACCAAGAATTGGGTGGGCGGGGTGCGGTAAATATGCGTGGCCGAGTGAAACTCGAGCGATGGAAAAACCGACAATCCAGAACGTTGCGGCACGAAGCGAACGACCGCTTGCGGTTCGCGAAGATTCGACAACGTGGGTGCGTTCAGCGCCAATCCGACAAACGAGACGTCCTTGTCATCCGGCGGCAGCGATTCCGGTTGCTCCACGGCTTCGGGAAATTGGATGACGGCGGATGCCACTACGTCCGTAAACCAAGTTTGCTCTTTGAGTTTGATTGGCACGTCGACGATTTTGCGTTCGACATCTGCCACTGGATCATGATCACCGGCATCCTCGTTGTCTGATTGCGCGCAGCTGCAGTTCGTATTGGCGAGCGCCAAAACGATTCCGAATATCGCGATGTGCCATCGACACCTCACCAATCTTTCTCCACTTTGCCTTGGTTGCTCTTGGCTCGTTGTTGTTGACGAAATTGCAGACTCCCCTGCTCTTCCATCAAAATGTCATCCACCGAATAGTTGGGCACCGGCAGCGGTTGCATTTCTGCGCCACTGGCAAATTCGCCTTCCCCTTGCATCGACGACATCATCGCTTCATCGGACTCGCTCGATTCCATCATGTCTTCGTAAGACTCTTCGTCGTCCCAGTCGCCTTCGTCCGAGTCTTCGGAACTGTCGCTGGCTAATAGATCCAGGATCTCTTGGATTTTGCGAATGGCAATCTGTTGTTGGTCGCGAGCATCGGGCCAACCGCTCCACTGCTGTAGCTGATCCACCGCCAGGCCTTGGGCCGTGATCACTTGTTGCATCAGCCTCAGCGGCTCTTCCAGCACGCTCAGCGACTGCGTGTCTGCGGAAGGAACCGATTGAGACATTGCTTGATCGAGTGTCTGCATGACCGCGTCGATCGAGACTCCTTCTTGATGCAATTGTCGCTGCTGTTGCGAGAATTGTTTGGCATCCGCAGCCGCCGTTTCCGGTTCCACTTGCGGCGACTCGGCAACCGGCGGATTGCGACGTCTTTGGTTCTCGCTCTTCGGACCCTCGGGAACGTCCTGGCGAAGTTTGCCCTGTTTTTGTTGCAGGTCGCGAAGCAGATCGATCAGATTTTGCAGCTGTTCTTGCAGCTCCTGCTGCCGCTGATCTTCTTGCTCGATTTGCTGTTTTAATTCCGCAATCCAGGTCGCGGTGGGATCTAATCGCATCCGCGCACGCGTAAGGTCGGGCGACATCCGGCAAGCGTCTAAAAAACAGGCTTGTGCTTGCTCAGCACTCGACAACGCGTTCCGCGGTTCGGCTTCCGCGTCGGGCGCTGCAAGATTCAAGTAGCACAACCCTTGGTTGAAGCGAATCGCCGCTGTTTGCTCCGCCGACATCTCGCCGGTTGCGGTTGTTTGCGTAATTGCGTCATAGATTTCTAACGCATCCGCTGTTCGTCCAGCGGTTTGCAAACGCACTGCTTCGGTAAACTGCTCAGCGACGCCCGTCTCATCGGCCATTAGCGTCGCACTGGGGGCTAGACAGTGGATGGCAACGAAAAACAGAGTGGCAACTTTAGTCAACTTTGACGGCAACGACCTGTGTTTGCGTTCTTGGGAACGACCCTTCCACTCGGCGATCAGCAACATCGCAAGCCCGAGTCCCATCAGTGGGAATCCCAGCTCTCGATAGGTAACGTAGGTGTCAGTTCCTCCGACATCCGCAATCGGTTTGTCGCTGGCGTATTGCCAGTAAAGGCCAGCTAGATCAAATGCCGAAGTTCCCGCCGAGACGTAGGTGGCGCCACTCACCAATCGAGCCAACTCACGCAGTCCACTCTCGTTTAATCGCGTCGTGACAAATTGTCCGTCGTGTTTCAAGTACTCGGTCTCGCCTGACTCGCCTTCGACTGGGATGCGTGATCCGGACGCCGTGTCGCCGATCCCAACGAGCAGCAATCCCGAATCGTGGTCGTTTAGCAGTTTGGCAACCCGTTGGTTCTGCGGACCATGTTCTTCGCCGTCGGTTAGGACGACCAAATCTTGCATTCCTTTGCGTGCATCCGTAAAGATGCTGTCGCCGCACTTTTCGGTAGCGGATAATAACGTGGTGCCACCGAAATCGACTGTCCGCGGAGTGGCTTGATCCAACACGTAACGCACAAAGTCGTAATCGAACGTCAGCGGGCAAAGAATGTTGGCACTACCTGCGTAAACGACCAGGGCTACTCGTTCGGAATGCAAGTTATCCAACGCGTCGCGAATCGCGTCCTTGGAGGCATCCAATCGCGATGGATACGCATCCTGGGCCAACATGCTTTGCGAAACATCGAGCACAAACACCACGTCACGCCCACTCTTGGTCACCGAATGCCGCTGCGGTGAAATGCCTGGCCGTGCGAGGGCTAAGATCACCAGCGTGACTGCAGCCAAGCAAAGTCGGTCACGCCATGGCGATCTCGAGGTCAAGTCGCCGCCCATCGCCTCGATGACGCTTTGCCGGCGATGACGCGCACGCCGCAGCAACCACGCGGCCAGCAACAGCACCGCCAGCAGCACAAGCATGCTCGGGTATTGAAATGTAAGGAACGTCATGGCACGGTCCGTAACCACGTGGCTTCGAGCACAAGGGCAGCGATCAACATCACCAGCGAAACGGCCAATGGCAACCAGAACCACTCGGCAACTCGCGTGTATTGTCGTGTCACGATGCGGGAACGTTCTAACTGGTCGACCTCGGAATACACCGCCAACAACGACTCGAAATCGTGAGCGGTGCGAAACAGGCCGCCCGTTTCGCGGCTGATGTGTTCCAACACCCGTTCGGCTTCGGAAAGCGGCGGATCCGCCAGCGGAGCGGACGGCGATGGCGCGGATATCAACGTTGGTGCATGATCCCCCAAGCTAATACAGTAAACACGACAGCCCCACTCTTTTGCCAGCCCCGCCGCCTCGACCGGCAAATGTTGCCCCGAGTTGTTCTCTCCGTCGGTCAGCAGGATGATCACGCGGCTCGAGATTTCGCTTTCGAAGGATCGTCGCTCGCGAACTTCGGGATCATCGAGTTGTCGCAGCCGGGCGGCGGCAATCGCCAAGGCATCGCCATAAGCGGTGCCGTCTTCGTTGGGCCGCTGTTGAATTTCGAGGTCACGGACCAATTGCAGCAGAGCTTCGTGACCAAACGTCAACGGGCTTCGAGTGTCGGCGTACCTCGCAAACGTGATCAGCCCCAGCAGATCGCCTTCGCGTCCTTTCAATTTTTCGCCGTCGCCCGCGATGAAGCGTTCCACCAATTCTTTGGCCACCTCCATGCGGCTGTTCTGTTTCTTGTCAGGCAACTGGATGCTCATATCCATGCTGCTGCTGACGTCGACCAACAATTCAATTGCGATCCCTTCAGAGACCTGTACCGTATGCGTGGTTCCCGCCTGCGGTCTCGCCAGTGCAGTGATGAGCAGCATCAGCGAGATGATTCGAAGCAGCGGCAGCAGCCATAAGTAGCGGGCACGACCAGGCTCGGCGTGCTGCCAAAGTTTTAGCGAGGGGACCGGCAAACTGGCTCGCTTGACTCGCGAGGTCCATGCGAGCACCGCCGGTACGGGCAGCAATAGCAACAGCCAAGGGTAGGCAAAACTCATGTTGCCTCCTGCTGTTGTAATAACTTCGCCAATTCGACGGCGTCGTCATTTTGAGAGTAGACCGCTCGCTCGATCGCCGCACGCACTGCATCGGATGCAACAAAGCTGGGGTCGCATAGCAACCGTTCCAAATCCTTTCGCGGAAGCTCGCCCGATTGCAACCTTTTAAAGAGATCGTCGGGTGTTGACTTTGGCGGCACCGATTGCACCGCAGTTAATTGTCGGTTTTGTTTTTTTTTCGCAACCAGGAGGATCGTTATCGAAAGCACGAACGCAATGACAACCAGTGCAGCCCACAGCGCCGGCGATCCCGGTGGCGAATCCGGAGCGGGGGCAGGCAGTGGGACGGGAATGTCGGATGTGTCGACGGTTCCGAGTGGCTCAACGGCGAGCGTCAGATCGGGTAGCGCCACCGATTGGCGACCGCCCGAGGTGACGACATCAAGCCTCGCTCCCGAAATCACAATCGCACCCGAACGCTTGGGCTGAAACACCAGGCTTTGCTGTTGTTGGTAACGTCCGTTCTCGTATTTCAGTGGCATCTTCTCGACGGTGATCGCGTGCAGAGCGGGGGTTGCCGGGACATGCAATTCGAATTGTCCCCACGTTTCGCGGTCCATCTGCGCTCGCAGTTGCACCACGTCACCCGGACGAGCTTGTTCGGGAACAAAACGAACCGAAATGCCAAAAGATTGTGGGCTCGGGTGGCTTTCGGCAGTAGACGGATTCGCCAACAACAGCGTCACAAAAACGGCAACCAACGCGATGGGGGTAACACGAGGCAACATTTAGCCACCCGTCTCGTCAGCTACACGTCGATGTCGCGACTGAAAATAGCTGGCCAGTGCCGTCACGCAGTCCTCGTCGACGCCGATCTCCATCAACCCGATGCCGCTCTGCAACATATGTTCTTGCAAAGCGATAGGGTGCTCGTCACTTTTCCGTTTGGTGCGTTTTAAATCGACATAACACTGCGATCCCGTCTCGGTGTCTTCCATGTAGACCAGTTCCGTGGACGCGGCGAGCTGCGATTGTGTATCGAGCACATTGATGGCGTTCAGATCGTGGCGGGCCGCCAGAGCACGGAATTCGTCAAAGTAGTCGGACGCCAGGAAATCCGAAATCACGAACACCACCGAGTGTTTTCGTGCCATGTGACCAAATCGGCTCAGCACCGCCTCGAATGCGGTTTCTCGACCTGTTGGCTCGAAGTTAAGCATCGTGTCCATGATCCGCAGCGCATGCGAGCGTCCTTTGCCAGCAGGAATCACCATCTCGACTCGATCGGTAAACAGGATCAAGCTAACTCGATCATTGTTCCGCACTGCCGCCATCGTCAGCAACGCACACAATTCCGTGCTCAACGCCCGTTTGCGTCCGGCGGTCGATTCGGTCATGGATGCTGAGACGTCGACCAGCAAATATAGAAACTGTTCCCGTTGTTCGATGTAGCGTTTGATATGCGGTTCGCCGGTCCGCGCGGTAACCTTCCAGTCCATCGAACGCACATCGTCGCCGGGCTGATATCGCCGCACATCCTCGAATTCAATTCCTTGACCGCGGAAAACGGAATGATATTCACCGGCAAGCAGATGCTCGACCGGGCGACGGCATTTCAATTCTAATAGGGAAAGTTGAGCGTCGGCGTTGGAAAGCGAATCGGGGATCATGGCTCGACAACCGGCACCGTTGACAATATTTGGTCCAGCAAATCATCCGACGTGATCGACTCGGCTTCCGCACGATACGAAATCGCCAGCCGATGCCGCAAAACATCGTGGGCGACGTCTTTCACATCTTGAGGGACGGTGTAGTCACGCCGCTGCATCATCGCGTTTCCACGTGCCGCCAGTGACAGGTAGATCGATGCGCGTGGTGACGCTCCGAATCGGACATAACGCTCGATATCCAGTCCGTACTTCGCCGGGTGACGTGTACAGTCCACCAGCCGGATGATGTAACGTTCAATCTTTTCGTCCAAAAACGTCGCGTCGAGCGTGCTTCGCATCTGCATCAATTCATCAAGCGATAGCACCGGTTGGATATTCACATCGGAGCTGGTCTTTGCCATCCGCTGCATGATCACGAGTTCTTCGTCCATGCTGGGGTAGCCCACTTTTAACTTGAACATAAACCGATCGACCTGGGCTTCGGGAAGCGCGTAGGTCCCCTCTTGCTCGATCGGATTCTGAGTCGCCAAGACAAGAAACGGCGAAGGCAGATCAAAGGTCTCCTTGCCCAGCGTGACTTGTTTTTCCTGCATCGCTTCGAGCAGTGCCGACTGGACCTTGGCCGGCGCTCGATTGATTTCGTCGGCCAGTAGCAAGTTGGCAAACACTGGCCCTTTTTCGGGCGTGAAGACGTGGTGTCGCGGGTCGTACACCAACGTGCCGGTGAGATCGCCCGGCAACAGATCGGGAGTGAACTGAATGCGGCTAAATTCCGCGTGGATTGCCTTGGCTAAACAATTGACCGTCAACGTCTTGGCAATCCCAGGCACGCCTTCTAACAGGACATGGCCATTGCACAACAACGCCAACATCAACCGGTCGATCAATGGCTGCTGCCCGACGACATGTTTGGCAATTTCCGTTTTTATCTGCTCCAGCTTTTCGCTGGTGTCTATCGATTGTGTCCTCAAAAGCCTGTTCAATCCTAGTTCGGAGCAACGTCAGGAGATGCTGTTAATGTATCGATTCGGCGTTGAGGTGGCTACCTTCGCTACCTTCGTTTGAACGTAGCGAAACTCGTCAAGAGTTTCGGGGAGCGAACGTCATGGAACGAAAGTCTTGACGACTTGTTGATTTAGTGAGCCGCGACGCGTCAGCGGCCGGGTCCCACGCGTTACCCGGTGCCTTACGGCCCACGGCTCACCATTTCGATTTGCAATTGGATTAATTCAACAAGCCGTTGACGACTTCCGCTACGGTAAAAATGCTTTACCGCGTTGGCACGAAACGCAAACGAGGCATATGCCCCATCCCCTTCATTCATCGACGAAACGCCTACTCCTCTGCGGGCTTGTTGGCGTTGCGTTTTTTGCCGTTTCCGCCTTGTTGTTTTCCTTTTTTTGAGTTCTTCGTTTCCCATGCCTTGCGTGCCTGTGCACGCGTCATGCCCTTGTAGGCGTGTTGGTGCAGGATCGCGTCGTATTCGGTTTCGATTCCCTCGTCTCCCTGCGACGCCATCCACTGATCAAGGTTGCTCTTCAATTCTTTGATGACGCTGGCGTACTCGGGGTTTTCTGCCAAATTGTTCATTTCCAATGGATCGGCATTGCAGTCGTACAACTCCAGTTCTGGACGATAGTAGTAGCGATTGACCAGTTCTCTTGCGTTGCTGTCGCCGGCTTTGGCCACATCGACCATTGATTGAAAGTAGCGGGCCTGGGTACACGCATTGGTGAACTTGGTTTCGTGATTCAAATTCCAAATCAATCGGTACTGTTGCCCTCGCACGGTGCGGATTGCATAGGCGTCGCTGCCGTTGATGATGCCTCGCGTGGTCATGATGCCGTAGCTAAACGATTTGTGCTGGTCCGTTTCGCCGGTCAACACAGGGATGAAACTCTTGCCGTCCAAAGAGGGTTCTGAGGCCGCTCCGGCTGCGGCGATGAAGGTCGGCGTCACGTCGACATATTCGACCATCGCATCGGTGACCGTGCCCGGTTGGACCTTGCCCGGCCAGCGTACGATCATTGCCGATTGCAATCCGTTGCTGTAGCACGTCCACTTTGCAAAGGGAAACGAGTTGCCTTGTTCCGACACCACCATCACCAACGTATTGTCGCTGAATTCATGTTTATCGAGTAGCTGCAAGATTTGGCCGACTTGGTCATCAAAATAAGTGACTTCGGCCAGGTAGTCGCTGAAATCTTCACGCACTTGCGGGGTATCGACGATGTAGGGCGGCAGCTTGATTTTGGCAGGCGGGTATTTCGATGCGTCCCCCTTATCCCAAGGCGAATGAGGCTCGTTGGAACAGGCGAAGAGACAAAATGGCGTTTGGGAATCACGGCACTCCGAAAACAGTTGGTCAATCTGCTTCATATCCGGATTCTTTTTTCCGATGTATTCAAACGGAAATACCTCCTGGGGGCCGATGTGGGTTTTGCCCGAAAGTGCGACTCGGTACCCCAGCGGTTTCAAGTAGTGAACGATGCTCTTGGTTCCATCCGCTGCGAACGTGTGGTTCGGGTACGCTCCCGACTTAACCGGGTAGAGCCCCGTGTACAAGTTGTGCCGTGTTGGCGAACACATCGGTGCCGCCTGGAAACAGCGATTGAACTTCATCCCCGACTGGGCCAATTGGTCGATGTTGGGCGTGTGGGCCTGGCCTCCGTAACAACCAATGTCACGAAACGTACAATCATCCGCAATGATAAAAACAATATTGGGGTGATCGGACGAAGCTTCAGCGGCCTCCGTCTTTGTCGTCCCAAAAACCGAGAGCAGTAAAGCAAGGCTCAAGGCAAACGTTCGCACTGCCGCATGAGGAATTGCAAGGGTGGGGTTCCGCATCGTGTCTCTCGTTGAGTTTTGTTGGGGGAAAAAACATAGGGTGAGTCGCAGATAGTCCTGTGAATTCTAGCGTGGGAATCATGTGCTTTGCGTCACAGTTCAAAGATTCCGGTAGTGGACGAGGCCACGAGTCCCATCGCAATTCTAAGCAGCTAGGCAGAAGTCTTTCAGTAAATTGGCCGTTTTGGCGCTAGCGGGCTGTTGATTTAATCGAAATGCAAATCGCAGTAGTGAGCCGTGGGC
>CAXBHV010000044.1:0-13873 GCA_963974855.1 uncultured Rhodopirellula sp.
TTGAACAACACGCTTCGCGAACGTATCGCTTGTTGTTTCCAGTGCTCGAAATGCCCGATTGCGTCATTGAGGTTACTGACGGCCAGTTTCAATCCAGCTTCCGGAACAGGAATCTGCATTTCACCAAACCAACCGCGTAACAAGTGGAGACCTCCATCGCTGCGGGCTGCAATCGATTCAGCAAACCTTTGTGATCGCAGCATGGCAACGAGAACGTCCATGTCCGAGCTATCCACTGACTTGCTGCGTCGCAATACGACAACGGATTGGGACGCGACCGCGGGAAGTTGACATGCCAGCACTTGCGCAAAGACGACTTCCCCCTTGCCGAAGTGCCCAATACCGCGAAAGCATAAATCTCCGGCATGCAAGGCACGGTCCCCGACATCGGCTGCCCATCGCCCAATCTGATCTACGTCAATGGTTCCGTCCTGTCGGATATTCCGTCCGTCGATGACTACGGATCGCCCCTCCGCATTCGATTCGAACAACTGTCGTGCCGCATGCGTTGTATGTAGACTCGGTACAAAGTCGAATAGCTCGTCGATCCGCTTCATCTCGCCGATCACTTCAAGCGACTTCTGTTCCTTCAGGAACGATGGCGAGTAGAGGTCGTGAATGAGCGGTGAACCTGGGGGTAAACCATCACGCACGACGTAGCCGAACTCCGTTGATCCACCTTGCACCCGGCAAATGCGGTCGAAGTCACATTTGATACTGTTGAGTTGATCGGCGTCGTTGACTGCCGTTGCCTTGAAGAATCGAAGCGACTCGGGTTGGACGGCATTTGTTTTGACGGTCACCAAGCCGAACCGAAAAGCCATGTGAAGCCGGTTGTTGATTTGTGGGCATGCATCCGCAAGCGTTGCCACCAACAACGGTGGATGTTGGTCGAACAAGCTCGTGCGAAATCCTCGCCCGCTTTCGCTTGACAACAAATTCGTGGGAACGCAAATCGACAACTGACCATCGGATGGCATCACGGCGGCAGCTCGCTGCCACACAATCTGAGGAAAGTCCAATCGCGGATACCGTTTCTTCAAATCATCGGACATGGTTTGGCGAGATTCCCAAGGCGGGATCACCACACATCGCGAGACACCGGTGTCGCGAATCGCCGACGTCAGTTCGTCGAGAAATGCTTCTCCGTCAGTGAGCGTCACACAGTTGAGCGTTTCCGCTAAGGTCCTTGCCATCTCGCCCCAAATTGAGTCATCGCCAGGTGTTGCCGGCAAAAAGACCTTTCCAGGTTCGTCATCGACGAGGCATTTTTCCAACAGATGTCGAAAAGCGAGTTGAGCGTAGTTTGTCATCATGACGATTCTTGAGTATGTGTAAATTTCGCGAGCGATACATCGTCTTGTTCTCGTCGTTTACGCTTCACGATTGAGTGGAAGAGGCTGGCTGCCTGTCGATGGAGCTGTCTTTAGCCAACCTTTTTCGTCCGCACGCCTGATAGAACTCTTCACGTTGGTTCATAGATACTGCGTTTCGTGCCGCAGCCATGTTCACCTAACATTTAGCGTTTCCTGATCCATAAAAAACACGCCAGGCACCGGGGTGCCTGACGTGTCCAAGTGGAAAGTGTGTGTGCCCCGGGGGGCTGAAGATCAGTCACGTGCTAGTGACATCACTCCTTCGCCTTTCGGCCGCACTCGAAGTTGTACAAGAGTAAACTCTAGTCCAGCCACGAGCGGAGTTCCACCTGTGTGGTCTAAGCGTAGCATCGTGGAATTTGTTTCTCAAGCAGGTAGGTTGTCGTCGAAACGTTGGTGTCCCAATCGAAGAACATGCTTTTTCCGGGAAGCTCCTCAAGTGCCTCTTTAGCATCCTTGGACTTAGCAACCCAGCCGAAAATGAATCGAAGCATTGTTTTCCGAACGTCTTCTTCAAGAAGCGGGCAACATGCAAGGTCTGCGGCCAGCATAAGACAATCGGCTCGCATTCCGTTGTCCTTCGATACCTGAAGAAAACGTTTTGTTGATTTGATGATCTCGCGAATAAGTCGGACGTACTCCGGACGATCACCACAGAAAAAAAGCAGGCTGACAACCGTGAAATAATCGACCTCACCGGGCCGCGACTGAACCTGTGAATGCTTCCAAATGGTTTCAGCCAAGCTTGGATTGACGTTGTGAACCAGATCCAACTTTGCAATAGGGATCAGTACAACCAACAAAGGCAGACAGGGCGGGGTCTCTCGTGACATTGCATTCGCCGCCAAGTGAGTGACTTCATCGGCAATTCGTTCATTCAGATCTTCACCAACTGACGGTTCCAAGTCAAAGTCTGCATGAACCTTGTCGGATATCAGCTGATAGATTGTGGCAACCTTGATGGCGACCTGATAACGAAAGTCGAGCTCCAATAGCTTGCTAAGAAGCGACACCATCCCGCCTTCGACAAACTCGCAGCAAAGTTCACTTTTTGCCGCTGTGACTTGTCGTTGCAGTATCGAAAGCACATAGCTAATACATGACTCATAGTGACAACCGGACTGCGATACCTTCGTCTTGATTTTTCGAAATGCGACTCTGCAGACACTTTTGGGAATCGAACGCTTTTCGCGTCGGGCACGAAGAAACGACTCGTGTAGGTCGTCAACCAAGTGACTAAGTTCATGCTTCAGGGCACTCAAGTTCGACATGAAAGGCGATTCAGTCTCGACCGTTTTTGCATCATTGATGTACAGTTTGCAGTTCTTCAACTCTCTGCGGATGGTTTGCTCGACTTGGTCGGCAATGCTGGTCTCATTGAAAAAGAGAAAGAAATCATCCAAGTATCGTCGAACCTCGCACTGTTTTCCGAATTCGATTCGATCAGCCAGAGTGCCTAAAACCGCGGTGTCAACGGTTTGCAGAATTAACTCTGCAAAAATACGCGACATCTCCGGTCCAACCAGGATGCCGTGCGTTTCACCGTGATTCATCGATCGCATCAAGGAGTCAAATCTGGCATCGAACGTGAAGTAAGCGGAGCGGTCGCCCCGTCGTTTCGCATTCGCCTTGCCGCGAATTGCCCATGCGATCGAATGCGTGTAGATGTTACCAAAACAAGACTGCACGTCGATTGCGCGAACAAAGCGAAACTTCGATTCCAGTCGCTCGTAATCACGCGATCCGTAAAAGGCGTAGAGCAAGTTGAACGGACCGTAGGCGAAGTAGCACACCGGACTTTCGTCGGCTTCGTGGTCGCATTGAAAGCCGGGCTGCTGATCCTGGTAGCCAATATTCTTCGCTCGACAGGCAATTCCCGATGGCGACCTCAACGTCCATTGGCTTTTCATACAATTCGACAGAATCTGCGTTGCATACGTTTCATAAAAGTTCACCACTTCGCGATAATGAAACGGATGCATCACATGAATGTCGCGAGGCGTTTTCCGTCCCCTGGAAAGCGAGAATGTGTAGGGGACCGTTTCTGGCGGACCATTGTCGTCGTTTTGATGTTGAAACAGGGCGTCATCGAGTGAGGTCAACGACGATTTACGCATCCGACGGTAAACCGACCGGAGGGAGAATCTTGGCGGAACTTCGTGAGGCAAGATCTCGCTTAACAACACGCGATCCCGATCCGAAGTGTCGATTGGTTGCATTTTAGACATGCTTGAAAAGACCTCGGATTTCCCAGAGACGCTTGCCTGTGAAGCGATGGCGGATATTTTTGGAATAGCTCGCTGTAAATGAGAGCCTTTTCATACGTGCCTTTTGGCTTTTCGTCAGACATGACCGTACACCATCACGCGACGCATTGCGGATCCAATTTCCCAGGTAAGCATCAAGTGCTTGCAGCGCAGCGTCATCGGTGAGGTCCCGATGAGACGCGGATAAACCCAACGTGATCCGTCGTCGCTGGAAACTGCTGTAAACCGAGCAGCCACCCGTCAGGTATCGAACCCGGTCCATCAGAAGACGAAAGTCTCTATTTTTAATGAAGTCGTTGAATGCTAATTCCACTCTCTTTTTGTACCGGAGCATCTTGCTGGTCGCGATTCCAACGTGTACCTCGGAACGCTTCTTGCTTGAGATCTTTTGCGTGCGACAGAATGAAAATCCGAGATAGTCGAATCCTTCTGCCGCCTGACGGTTGTCTCCCCACTGGCACGTTTGCGTCTTTTCCGGATTGAAGGACAGGCAATCCGGCAAGTAATCGCTCATAGACTCCTTAAGTTCATCTAAATCGTCCGACGCGGTGACGATGATGATGTCATCGACAAAGCGACCATAGAAGACGACACCTTCGTGACTGATCACATTGCGATCAAACGCAGCCATGAAGTGTTCCGCCAATTCGCCGCTGATCGACAATCCTCGTGGCAATTTGTTACCCGAATACGGATCTGCGGACAGCATTTTCATGCACCAGGCGTACTCGACAGCAGGAAAGCAGGATTGAACCGATTCCAGGCTCACCGCATCGTAGACAGGTATCGACCCAAAGAAGTCGATGATGTCGGTCCGCAAAATGTGATGAGACACATCGGCCTCCAGAATCTTTACGATCTGGGTTGCAATTTGCTTTCGGTTCAATGACCGGACACCGCGTTTTCGCCTCAGCATCCTGCAACCATGACGCAAGAAGAGCACGTCCGCGTAGGTGGACGCGGAATGAAGGATACGTCGACCACCATCAACCATCTTCAGAGGCGATGGTAGGTAGTGCCGGCGCTCGAATTCATTTGCAAGTTGGGGCAGCAATGAATTAGTCCCGCTGCTCACCTCCGGAAAGCGGCGCGGGTCGTCGGATCGTGTCAATTTAAGGAGATAGTTTGGGTTGGCGAGCCGACTCGTCATGACGGGTGTCCCCCCGCAGCAACTATCGGTCCTCGAACGACATGCTCGACAAAACGGATGCCTCGCGGTGTAATCGCGTGGAAGCACTTTCGAGAAATGTTTTCAGGGCTCAGCGAGCCTGAAAACATGAGGCGACTATCTTTGGTTCGATTCAGGTCCCAAGATCGATTTGCCATCGCAAATCCAGAACAAAGGTCAATCAGAGCGACCAGGGTAATCCCACGAATGTCGTTTTGATTCGTCGGAATCTCGACTGATTCCTGTAAATGACGAAAAGGGACGGAAGCCTTCAAACCGCCATCGTACAAAATATCCAATACTTGCAGGTGAGTGTCGGTAAATCTATCGATCGCACGTAGAAATAAGTCGGCTTCATCGAAAACTGCTTGGTGCGGTCCATCATCGATCCAAGACGCAACTAACAGATTCGCAAATCGTTCTCTCTTGCTTTCCAAGTGTTCAGCCTCAACTCGCTGGACAACTTTCTCGAGTAAATGAAAACCCGCATCACTGGTCGCGAATTTGGAAAACGTCAATCCGCGGTAATGACTGAGCCTTTCAAACAACTCTTCGGCTCGCTTTAATCGCCGCGCTGTTGCCCAGGTGCCATACAACGCTGCGAGCTTCGGAAGGGAAGTCGTCAGCCCTGTTTGGATCTGTTCAATCAATGCGTCATTCATCGTTGGCATCTAACTTGTGAAATATGCAACAAAAACATTAGCGGAGGGCGTTAGGTCCTGATTGCCTGAATCCATCCCCCGAGATCATCTGGAGCTCGATGAACTTTTCTCTCGCGGTGCAAAACGATCCATCAGCACTCGGAATCGAATCCTCCGCACATAGTGTCGGCTGAGAAATTATCGGCGTCGTTTCCGTGTTGGCGCGTCACCCGTCAACTGAAATGGCTCATCTTCTTGCACAGTGGAATTAGTTTCATGATCCGTCCTGTCACCACTGGCGTCACCGCACACCAGCTGTTCGTAGGCGGCTTGGCCGAGGAGGTTTCGGGCGTGGAGGTGGCATTCGGCCCAGGATTCTTCGGGGGTTTGGGCCAATTGCCAATCGTAAAAGCGAGGACCAAAACACTCCCGAACCGGCTGCGACTGCTTCGCGCGCTCGTCATGTCCCAATCCATAATCCGCTAAACGCAACGTCTCCGGCAACTGCCAACCCTCTCCCTGGTTTTGGGTCAGGAAGGATTCGATGCACGTTGACAGCGAATTGTTGCTTAGGCTTTCGAGGTCGGCTAAGGCAACAAGCGACAACACAGTCTCGCGAAGCTCAGCGTCTTTACCTTTATCAACCCGCCAAAATCCGCGAGAGTCAAGATTGTCATCAGAGCTATAGCACTCGCTTGGTAAATCGCAATCAAGCAATATCTTCTTGCAATCATCGGAAGAAAGCCCGAACAAATATGCCGAAACCGCATTCAGGATGCAGGTTTTTCGCAACCTGTCATGTTCGGTCATTGCAGTCAGATGTGAAATCGACCTGGATGAGAAAAGGGATTTTGCGGACTGCTCGACTCGTAGCCACCATCCTGAAAGGAAATTGCAACGCCCGAAGATGCCGAGCACTTCAAGCTCAATACGTTGACGCGCGATCTCCGACTTTACGCAGGCATTCTCAGCCAACATGTACCAACTTAAATTCGTGCCTCCAAGCCGCTGCCGAATAATCCAGTCGAACCAGAATGAACTTAGAAATGCACAAGCGTAGATCGAGTCCCAAGGGTTGCGGGGGTTAAGCAAAAATATGCTATCGCCAGATGGACTTTGCAATTGCGCGGTGCCAATCCAGGTGCGTGAGTCAGTTGTTCTCGCTATTCGGCGATAAGCAATTCTCGGTGACGTGTAATTGACAGAATAAAAGCAGGACGGCATTAGATATTGAGACGTAACCACCGATTTATTGGATGGAAGCTGTTTTTCCCAAGCAGCTTGAGCGCCAACGCCCGATAAATGATGTTTGTAGTTGAGATCGCGTTGATGAATCATGACGCCTTGGCTAAGCGGAAAACCAACGGCTTTGCCAACTACGACCTGCTTCTTCTTGTCTTTAAACTCGTCTGTGGCAATATCTTCTTCGTGGATGTATTGCTCGCCGTCACGGCTGAGGAAAACGCCTGTGGGAATATCAAGTCGTTTGCAGTCGAGCGGGGCCGGGCTGGTTGCGGTGCGGGGTTGCCACTTGCCTTTGATCCAGCGGCTGTACTCGTCGGGGATGTAGCCTCGCTCTTCCCACCACGTTCGGGGTGGGAACAACTTGCTGTCGCTCGTCATGTTAAAGTCGCCTTGCGCGAACTTGATACCCCAGCCATCGGGACCATCATCCCCGAGCAAGACGCTGCCCGAGTAGATTTTCTCGAGTACTTCCAAGTCGCGGCCCGATTGAATTTCCAAAATGGCTCGGCTGCTCGGCGAAAACTGCAGGACTCGTTCTCGCGGATACTCGGTCACATATCGTTCGCCATTTTCCCAGTCCGATAGACTGCGACGCATAAAGGCAGTTTGGATCGACTCGGTTCTCCCGCCCTTTTCAACAATGATCGGGTTGAACTTGAACGAGCGATGGATGTCGAAGATGCCCTCTCGGTTCTCAAAACCAAACAACCATTCCCATTGGCAATGGTCAATGAACAGTGCTCGGAGAGACTGGGTTCCGTGATCGGAATAGAGCCCCGACGGAACGATGAGTCCTAAACGTCCGCCTTCGCGTGCAATGGCATGTGCGACCTCGAGGAACATTTTGTGGGTGTAGGGCTTTCCGCCACCTTGATGCCGGAAGGCGTGGTCCGTGTCAGCGTAACCGGATGTTTCTTCGCGTTTCTGAGCCCATTTGACATGGCGTGCTTCGGAGCTTTCAAACGACGCTTTGCCACGGCTGCCAATCGGAAATTGATGTTCCTGCTTATCGGAACTGGATGACTTTTGCTGGTTTCCGAAGGGCGTTCCTGAGAACTTCATCCAGTTGGCTAGCTCTTTGTAAAAGCCGTTATAGCGAAGCCAATCGGATTCCGTTGCCGAGTCGTAGAAGTAAGACCTTTGATGTCGCTTGGCTTCCTGATTGCCGTAGCTTCGATACAGCGGGTCAATCGCGGAAAAGTACTCTTTGCTATTCGGCTGCAAAGTTTCCCACGGAGGGTTTCCCAAGACGGCATCGAAACCGAGCGTCCTTTGGTTGAAGACATCGGGGTACTCAACCTCCCAGTGGAAGAAGCGATGTTTTTCCGACAACTCATTGACGATCTGTTTGGCATCGTCGGTCAGCTCATTTCCGTAGAAGTCGATCGGAAGCGGGCAGTCGTCGATTTGTTCCGGCGGCCAATACCACATCGCACAGTAAAGGTCGAAGGCGAATTTCAAATCGTTGAAGGACTCACTGCCTCGTAACTTCGCATAGCGTTCTGCCCGTTCGGTAGATTGATGGATTCCCAGCGAGTGCATTTCGGCCAACGCTTTTTCGGCCTCATCGTGCATGGTTTCGATCGAGCTGAGATCGACTTTGTAGATCAGTTTTGCACCATCGATGTAGTCGATCAAGTCTTTTTTGACTTCCTTGACCTTGGCTCGGATCGATTTAGTCCACCCCTCTTTCTTGAAGTGAACACCGTCGGTGTGATTCTTGTCGCCACCTTCCCGCATCCATGCCATCGCGGGGTAGTGCATGAATTGATCGAACCAAGTTCCAACCAGCGAGTTGCCGCACTTGATCTTGTGATCGAGAAACGTGAACGGCAGCCGGCGGTCGAGTGTTTCGATCCACAGACTCAATCGACATAGCTCGACGGCCAAGGGATCGAGGTCGACGCCATAGATGCATCGCTCGACGATGTAACGTCGCAGGACCGCTTTAGTCCGTGGCTCGAACTCGGCATCGTCGGGACGGCAGGGCAACGTCTCGTCGGCCAACGTGGTTTCGTTGTCGGTGTCGCGGATCAGGTCGATGACGGTGCGGTCGTCGTACCCCTTGAAACGATCGTGGTAGACCAGCGAGTGGTACAGCGCGTCGGTGAGGAATCGCAGGGCCGCGAGCGGGAAGGAACCACTGCCGCAGGCCGGGTCGCAGATTTTCAATGCGAGGATTTCTTCGGGGCGGCGCGGAATTTGTTGAACTTTGGCGTCGTGCTTATCCGTTTCGTTCGTGTCACCCGCGGCTAGCGCCGACGACTCATAGGCCAGCGGCCTGAGTGTTCGGTGGACAGTGGGGATGGCGAGTTGCGGGCGGGTATAGAACGTTCCGCTGCCCTTTCGCGTGCCGCCCCAACGAACGAGGTATCGCTCGCCCGGCAGCACGACCTTGGTAATGATCTGCTTGGCTTTGCGGTCGATGGCGGCTTGATGGGCGAGTTGTTTCTCTGGCGTGCGTGGGCCACGTGGAGGACTGACTAACTTGCCGACTTCGATCGCTCGCTTCGCCCACGACTCGGCGGCCGTGCGGGCGGTGTGTCGTACATCGTCGGCGGATTCGTCTTCGGCATCGTCGCTGGTTTCGTCGTCGGAATCTTCTTCGTCTCCTTCGCCGTTGGAGTCGGTTTCGCTCGTTTCGTCGTCGGATGATTCGTCTTCGCTGGCAGATTCCTCTTCGTCATCGCCGGACGAGGTATCTTTCATTTTCTCTAGAAGGTTTTTCAGCGACTTGTTGTCCATCGCTTCGAGCGTCGAAAGCGGCAAGGCGGGTTGGTTGCCGACGGCCAAGAAGATGACGGGGCCGTCGTCGCCGGCGACTCGTAGTTCAAAGTCCAGCAGTCCTTCGTATAGGATGCCGATGTATTCGCTGTCGAGTGAAGAGAAGTCGACGGGCGCGGGGACCCAGGTGCCGCTACGGCCTTGTCGGATCTTGACTTTGGTGCGGGAGAGTAGATCGAGAATGGAATAGATTTTGGCGTCACTGATAATCTCGTGTTCGTAGCACCCTTGTTCGAGCACGTGCAAGGCACGGCTGACGCCGTCGTTGCTGTCGGCTTGGCCGGGTGCGAACAGAGTGCCGCCATAGCCGGGCACGGTAAGTGCTTCGTGAGAACTGCCGTCGTGGATCAGGCGAAACAGGGACACGACGCGAGGGAACGCAGAATAGCTGCTCGCACGGCGCGACGGAGAAATGCGTTCCAGTTGATCTCGCAATCCGGACAACGAATAACATTCGTGAAAGATCGGGTTGTCTTTGGGCAGCAAGCCTTCGCGTGATTCGGCAAATAAACCCACAACGAGACGCATGATCAGCCGGACGCCGGCCCGGTATATCTCAGCATTGGTGGGCGGGGATTGGGATTGGCTGGAAATTTGATTCAGCACAGGCCCATGGGCCTGGATCAACACTTCGACGGCCTGACGAACGCGTTCGCCGAGGACGGCGGATAGATCGGCTTGTCCCTTGCGGCTGTCGGCGATCGCGGCAACAAGCGGACTGGGAGCCGAATCGTCGTCGTCGCTTGCTGGCGGGGTCCAAATCGGCGGGTGCAGGAGAGCACGAAGACCGAATAACTCAGCGGATGTCTCGCCTCCTTCCAGCCAGCGGTCGATGTCCCATTCGCAAAATGCTTCGTAATCAAGACCAGCCATGACGAGACGCCATTGGCGACCATTGGTGACGACGGCTAGCTTCTCTTCACCACCACGGAGCCACTGGATCGCCGCGGTGACAGCACGTTTTCCGCGTCCGACGCCAACTCGCTTATCTGAATCAACGAAGACGGGCAGTATGGCGTTGTGCGGTCCGCGCCAAAGGTGGTTTGGTTTGACGTCCTCGCCAGCAATGGTGCGGCGAGTCCAGCGTGATGGATCGACCGAGGTGCCACGATCCCAGATTCCGACACTGGCAAAGCCACATATCGATTCGAACACATAGCCGACGAACTTGCTGCGACCCGCGTTCTCATCTTGCTCGAACGAGACGATGCGTCGCCGGAGTCGATCGGTCTCAAAAAAACTGAGCCGTGGGGGTGGATTGGAGATCAGCTTCGTGAGCCGAGTGGGATCGACTAGCATTCCGCCGTGGCGAAGTGCGTTCCACCAATCGAGTGGATTTTCGTTGTCGGGGCTTGAGTTCATGATGATGGACGTTTCTGTATCGGTTTGCTTGGCTGGCTTTAGATGTTCGATGAGAAATGACTTGCTTACGTTCGCAAGCGAATCTCAACCGCAAGCGGAAAGACCGAAGCGTCACCGTCAATGCTATAGCGTTTGGGCAGCAGTCGACCGATCACACGTTCTCGTTCGCTGGCTAGCTGGCGACGGACTTCTTCGTAGTGACGCGTTCGGCGTTCGATTTCCTCTTTCTTCTTGGCGATATCACGATCAATCTCATCAATCGTGTCTTCACTGTCGAATAACCGCCCTTCCTGACGTTGCAACTTAAGAGCCTTGATCTCCCTCTCGATCTTTTCGAGGGTATTGTCGGCAATCAGCGTCGAAACTTCGCCCTGGCGACTTTGGAAGCTCTTGTTTTCTTCGTCGATGGCGTTCTTGCCGTCGACTGCGAGTTGCTCCATCAACTCTTTGGTGAGCTTGGCTTTCATCGTCGCGATAACATCAAGCAAATCCAATTCGATATCAGCAAAAATTTCCGCAGCTTTATCTTTCAACGTCTCGTCGGTCGTCGGGATGGCACCACGCAGTTGGCGTGCAGGAACATGCGGAAGCGAGGTGGAGAGTTCTCCATCGGCGACGGTAAACGTGATCGTACGAATCCAGTGATGAAACGTTTCACGCAGTCCGTTGACGGCAAGCTCTTCTAGGTGAAGCAAAACCAGCGCATCGGCCCCGGTAGGAACATCGCCAATTCGGACCGTCCAACGGCTGACAGCCGCAGGGCCGGGGTAGCGTCGTCGGCTGAGCGATCCTATGGCCTTAGCGACCAACGGATGCCCCAAGTGCATCATTTGCAAATTTCCAGGTGGGCGGAAGACAAGCCGATTGCCGATTTGTTGCAAGCAAGGATCCGCCGTGAACGCTAGGTAGGGCAATGCACCAAGGACTCCTCCGGTACTGCCTCGCCGAATGGTTTGGTCAATCGTATCGCTCCACATCGGCAACGAAGGATTTAGGATTCGGCAACGCCCCGTGGGGTCGGGTTGGCTGAGTTGCGGACGCGACGCCCCCATGCCCATGGCGACATCTAATAATTCGTATTGAGCATCACCGTCAAAATCGAGTTCGTCAGCGAGGGCTTCCAGGCGGTCAATGCCAGCCTTGTGTTCATCCATCTCATCGGTAGAGGTTCGATCGTCGCCTTCGAATTCAGCTTGGTCCTTCGCGGCGTCGAGTTTGAGCTCGAGCTGTTCTTGATCGACGGTTTCACCTTTGATCATCTGACGGTGCATCGCTTCGTCAAGAATCTCGCCAACGGCACCGAGATCTTCCCTCATCTGATCGACTTTGTGGATCAGTTTAGACATGAACCGCAGATCAGCATTCTCTTGAGAGATGAAGTGATAAGTAAACACGTCACGTGCTTGGCCGTGGCGATCGAGTCGACCATTACGTTGTTCAATCCGAGCCGGATTCCATGGGCAATCGAAGTGCAACAAATGCCGAGCTGTTTCTTGCAGATTCAAACCCTCGGACGCAGCATCCGTGGCAATCAAAACGCGAACGTGAGAGTTAGCATCATTGAATTGTGCTTTGATTTGCTCGCGTTGTTTGTCGTCCATTCCGCCATACAGCGACAGAAAGTCATCTTGTTGGTCAGGGAATTCTTCACGGACTCGACGCAACAGATAGTCGAGCGTGGTCTTGTACTCAGTGAACACGACCAACCGTTCTTCTTCGTTCCAGCCGTTGTCATCTCGCAGCTGTGTTTCAATCAGTTCAATCAAAACCTCGAAACGGGCATCTGCCTTTGGATTGATTCGATGCCGCGTGGTTGCCTCAGCAGAGTCGTCTAATGCGGCTGGCAGCGGGAAGCCTAGACCTTCGATGGCGTCATCGATCGCAGCGATCTCGTCGCGGAGTTCATCGGAAAAATTATTAAGCCATGCACCAATGACGGTGGTCGCTGACGCTTCGCGTTGCTGAGTTTCGTTATCGTCGGCGGTGTCTTCGGCAACACTTCGGCTTGCCGCCGCCATCTCGCTATCATCTGCCTCATCCTGTTCCAGCAATCCGAGCTTGCAACGGTACCAACTGTCGGCGAATGTCGCCGGTCCACTGAGCAATCGTTTGCCCAAGATCTCAATCGCAAAAATTCCCGCCACCCGACGGCGGCCACGGGATTCAGCGATGATCCGACGGACCTCATCGCGGAAAGAGTCGACCGCTTTGATTAGCTGCGTTTCCTTCTTGCCAAACCTCAATGGTATCGCCTGCGGCTCCTTTCTGTCAGCGAATTTTGGTGGATCGGTGCGTTTGTTGATGTCACGCTTCAATCGTCGCACAACAACCTGCTCGATTCGCTTTCGTTCGGCTGGCTTCAATTCGTCGGTTTGACTGAAACGAACAGGATCAAGCATTTCCAGCAACCCGGAAAATGATCTTGTTCGTCCATTGTGCGGTGTTGCGGTCAGGAACAAGCGATGCTCAAAGTAGGGAGCAACCAGACGCAACATCTTGCAAAGATCACTGTCTTCGCCCATTGCCGACGGCATGAGGTTGTGGACCTCGTCAACGATCAGCAAATCCCACGGCAAGTGAGGTGAGTCTTCGCTAACTCGGCAGGCACTATGAAACTGCTCGAGCACATCGGGTTGTTTGAGATAGTGATAGGACGTGATCGCGCGGGCGCTTGATCGCCAAGGGTTGGCGTCAATGCCAATGGTTCGTTTCAACTTCTGTGTTGCATCTCGGTCAATGACATCCATCGGCAAAGAAAACTTGTCCCACATTTCGTCTCGCCATTGTACTCGCAGCGCCGCCGGAGTCAGCACCAGCACACGACGAATCCGCCGACGAATCAACAACTCGCGGAGGACCAGTCCGGCTTCAATTGTTTTCCCCAAACCAACGTCATCGGCAATCATCATGTTGATGCGTGGCATGCGCAGGGCTTTCAGCAGCGGCACCAATTGATAGTCTTCAACTTGCACGGCCCCGTGAAATGGCGCGCAAACAGGCATCCGATCAAGTGGGCCATCGCCATCGGGG
>CAXBHV010000045.1:0-13840 GCA_963974855.1 uncultured Rhodopirellula sp.
TCCGAAACTCTTGACGAGTTCCGCTACCCTAAAAGTAAGCTGCGACGCAGCACTAAGCACAGCCTGATGGCTGGGCCGCTATCCCTATAACTCTCCTCAATATCCTTCCTTTTCACTGGATGCTTGGATTGATGAATCGCTTTTTACTTGTCCTGTTGACGTTCGCGTGCTGTCTTGCCTCACGCTCGGTTCTATCCGCAGTCGAGCGGCCCGACATCGTGGTCTTTCTGTCGGATGATCACACTTGGCGTGACTCGTCGGTGTATGGATCGGACGAGATTGACACACCGAACATGGCCCGAGTTGCCGCAGCCGGAATGACATTCGACCAAGCGTTTGTCGCGTCGCCCGCCTGTGCGCCAAGTCGTGCGGCGCTTTTGACAGGACTGTACCCCGCCAACAACGGTGCTGAACCGAATCATTCGCGTCCTCGAGCCGACATCAAAAAGTTGCCCGCCTACCTGCAGCAACTTGGTTACGAAGTTGTCTCGTTTGGCAAAGTCGGGCACTACAAACAAACAACCGAATATGGCTTTGATCTCGCTCAAAACTTCAACTACCACGAAGACACGGCGGTTCCCAATGCGCTGAAATGGTTGCGAGAGCGTGACGATTCGCGGCCATTGTGTTTGTTTGTTGGTACCAATTGGCCACACGTCCCTTGGCCCGAACAGACTGGCGAATTTAGTGCCGACAATGTTCAAGTTCCATTGCATCATGTCGATACACCGCAAACGCGAGCCGCGCGTGCCGAATACCTTGCCGCAGTGCGGATCATGGATAACGAGCTCGGCCAAGTCTTTGATTTGGCGCGCGAAAAACTCGGCAACAACACCTTCTTTCTGCACACCAGCGACCATGGGGCGCAGTGGCCGTTTGGCAAGTGGAATCTGTACGAAGAAGGAATCCGCACGCCCTTGATCGTCAGTTGGCCTGAACACGTCCAGCCTAACACTCGTTCGGACGCAATGGTTTCGTGGATCGATATTTTGCCAACGCTAGTCGATGTTGCCGGTGGCGAACCGCCATCAACGATCGATGGACGATCGTTTCTGCCTGTGCTGAGCAGCGAGCAAGACAAGCATCGCGACGTGATCCTGACGACGCATAGCGGCGATGGCGATAAGAACATTTTTCCGATCCGTTCGGCACGAACAAGCGACGGATGGAAATACATTCGCAACCTGCATCCCGAATTTCGTTTCACCAGCCACGTTACCGAAATCGCCGGGCGAGCGGGGTAATGGGAAAGTTGGGTGGAGCAGGCATTGCACTCGCCAGTGGCCAAGCAGAAAGTCCAGCGATACTTGCAGCGTCCCGCCGAAGAGTTGTATTTCTTACTGGACGATCCTGCCGAGCAAAACAATTTGATAGCGGATCCGTCGCAATCCGAACGAGTTGAAACGTTGCGTGCGGCGGTCGACAAATGGACCGCTCAGACACATGACACGTTGGCCTACTACAACACGCCCAAGCCGATCGTTTCGGACAAAACGCCGAACATCGTCAACGTCTTTATTGATGACATGGGATGGTCCGACGTTTCTTGTTTCGGCGGCGATGTCGTCCAGACTCCTCATATTGATCGACTGGCAAGCGAAGGGATCAAGTTCACTCAATACTATGTCAACTCGCCCATTTGTTCACCATCGCGAGTGGCGTTGACGACCGGACAATATCCTCAACGTCATCGGATCAGTTCCTACCTCGCCAATCGACAAAGCAATCGCAACCGCGGGATCGCGAATTGGCTTTCCCCGAAAGCTCCGGTGCTTGCCCGAGAACTGAATGCGGCCGGTTATGCGACGGGTCATTTTGGGAAATGGCATATGGGCGGCCAGCGGGATGTGGGGGACGCGCCATTGATCGATCGCTATGGATTCGATCGCAGTTTGACTAATTTCGAAGGTCTCGGGCCGCGAGTCCTACCGCTCAAAGATGCCTACGATGGTAGCGAGCCTCAGCCGCACGACTTGGGATCCGCCAATCTCGGTCAGGGTCCGATTCGGTGGGAGGATCGCAGCGTGGTGACGGCCGCGTTCGTCAGCGATGCGGTTTCGTTTATCGATCAGTCGCAAGTACTGAAGAAGCCGTTTTACATCAATTTGTGGCCTGATGATGTGCACTCGCCTTTCTTTCCGCCCAAAGTGCTGCGGGACGCGACCGGGGAATCGAAGCGTGAGTTGTACTACGCCGTGCTCAAAGCGATGGACGAACAGCTTGGCGTGTTGTTTGACCGAATTCGCAACGATTCCGATTTGAAAGACAACACGTTGATTGTGTTTTCATCGGACAACGGACCCGAGCCGGGAGCGGGATCCGCAAAACCACTCCGCGGGTCAAAAACGTATCTGTATGAAGGAGGCATTCGATCGCCTTTGATCATTTGGGGCCCGGGGATTTTGGCCGATGACACGGCCGGCACCGTCAATTCGAGTTCGGTGTTTTCTGCAATCGATCTGAATCGCTCGCTGTATTCGATCACTGGGACGCCGCTGCCAGAGAAAGCGGTTTTGGACGGCGAAGATTTGCATGAGACGTTACTTGGTAATACGAGAGAGAGCCGCACGGCGCCGATCTTTTGGCGACGTCCACCCGATCGCCCGGGCACAAAACAAGAGCCCAATTCGGATCTGGCAATGCGTGAAGGGAAGTGGAAGTTTCATCTGAATTACGACGGCAGCGGCGCTGAGCTGTATGACCTCAGTACCGATGTATCCGAAAGCAACAATGTCGCCGATGCGCACGCGGATCTTGTCGCACGGTTCAAGAAAATGCTGCTTGCCTGGAACAGCGAATTACCCAAGGATGCGGGCGATCCCGCGTTCAAGCAAACCGAATCAACCTCGGCGCTACCATCGACGCAGTTTGTTAATCCAATTGCCGAAGGAGCGGATCCTTGGTTGGTTCGCGATCCGAATGCGGAGCGTTATCTGTGGTGTTTTTCTGATGGCAACCGCGCGATTGCGATTCACACCACGGACAAAATCACGTCGTTGGGTGAAAAGCACATCGTTTGGCGAGCCCCTGAAACCGGGCCGTATTCGCGAGAAATCTGGGCGCCCGAGTTGCATTACCTCGACGACCGTTGGCACATCTATTTTGCAGGGTCCGATGGCAAAAACGAGAACCACTTGGCCTATGTGTTGCGTTCGGAGTCGAACGATCCGCTGGGGCCGTACAAGCTGCATGGTCCGTTTGCGACCGGCGAAGGCGATGATGGACGCTCACCGAATCTGTGGGCCATCGATATGACGGTGCTTGAACATCAGGGGCAACGGTACGCGATTTGGTCCGGTTGGGATGCGCCCGGTACCGATCAACAGTATCTGTATATCGCACCGATGAAATCGCCGACGGAGTTAGCCGGGCCTCGCGTTCGCATTTGTGATAACGATGACTATCTGTGGGAACGTGTCGAACCCAAGCCGAGTGAACGCGGACTCGCCGAAGGACCGCAAGTGTTAAGGCACGGGAAACGCACGTTCGTGATCTATTCATGTGGTGCATCGTGGTTGCCAACATACAAACTCGGGCAATTGGAACTCGTTGGCGACGATCCGTTGGATCCTGCGTCGTGGCAGAAGAACGAGAAGCCTGTTTTCCAAGGGACGGCGGAAACCTACGGCGTCGGGCATTCTTGTTTCGTGAAAACGATCGACGGCAAACAGTGGTGGCATGTCTTTCATGCTAAACGCGATCGTGAGCCAGGTTGGCGACGCGGCGTGTTTGTCCAGCCAATGCGATTTCGTCCTAATCATTCACCGATGTTGGGTAAGCCTGTTGCTGCGGGAGTGCCGTTGGATCGTCCCTCCGGTGAAGCAACTTCCAAAGTGAAATTGCCATGGGAAGCTTCGCTGAAGAATCCTGCTGGGCTAAGCGATGGAAGCTATTTCGGACACCACCAATTCATGGATCATGATGACGCGGGTGTGCATCTCGGCGTGGTCCCCGAAACGCCGATCAACGCGTACCGAAGTGGCGAAAAATGGATGCTCGGCGGCGAGATTCCTGCCGACTTTGAGGCCGAAGTTACGATCGATTTTCGAGGCGATGCCGACGCTCGTGATGCCGGCTTGTTGTTCCGCACGACTGCCGCTGCGGTCGGTTACGACGCCCAGCGAGGGTATTTCGCGGGTTTGATTCCGCGAGACAATCGCGTGATCTTTGGACGAACCGATGGCCAGTATTGGCGCGAGATTGCTCGCGCGGATCTGCCGATTGACGCCAGTATTACGCACCGTTTTCGGGTGCGAGCCAAGGGGGATCGCTTTGAGGTGTTTGACAATGGAAAACTCGTTTTGACCAGTCGCGATGCTCGCTACGCGGGGGGCAGCGTCGGATTGCGGGTCGTCAACACCCATGCCGTCTTCTCGGATCTGAGACTCAAGCCGTTGTAATCGCTAGGACTGTGTTATTCCGAGCTGAAGTGGCTTTCTTGACGGTGGATTGCAGGCCGAATTTCCGTATTCGGAATTTCCGGAGCTACACTCGGGATTCCCATTCGCGGAGCTAGTTCCCTTTGCCCCGGCTCAGTCATGCATCTGCAATCTTTCTTGTTGGTCGTTCTTTCGCTTAGTTGTGGTTCGCTGCCTGCCGGCGAAGTCGACATGACGCGAGCTCTCGTGGCGACGCTCGGTATGATCACCGCTTGGTGGATTCTGTGTCATGTCGCCGCACGGACAACGTCGCGGCAAGTGATGGCAGGAAATATACAGCCAATCCAAGGGGCTCAGTGGCTTGAAACCCAATTGGATATCTTTCGTTGGCTCAGCCTCGGCGTGGTCGTTATGTGTCTGGGCGGCTTTGGCTTAGCGAGAAGTCTTGACACCATTCCTGTGATTCAGAACTCGATGTTCTTGCAGGCCCTAGTGTTGTTATTCCCCGGGCTCGCGTTTGCCGCAGCGAGCTGGTCGGCCGAACATCGCTATGGCGTGGTGCTTGATTACACCGAACGCGGCTTGGTATCGCATTTGCGCAGCATTATCAGTTCCTTTCGCAGCGGCATGGCTTGGTTGGTCGTTCCGATTTTGATCTTATTAGCTTGTGGCGATGCGATTACGCAGTTGCCAATCAGCAAAGTCCAAGCGGGCTGGGTTATGGGCATCTCGCTGCTTTTGTTTCTAGGTGCCGGGATGCCTTGGTTGGTATCGCGTTTGTTCAAGACCTGTCCACTCGATGCAGACACGGAAATTTGGGTGGCCAACGTGTTGTCCGCTGCTGGATTGCGTCGGACCAAGATGGTGCGTTGGCAAACCGGTGGCAATTCCTTTAACGCGTTGATCACCGGCTTTGTTCCTCCGCTTCGCACGTTGTTGCTGTCGGATCGGTTGCTCGATGATCTTCCGCGAGAACAGGTCGCGATGGTGGTGCTGCACGAAGCGGCTCATTTGCGTCGCCGACATGTACCGCTGCGGATGCTGTCGATTTTGCCCGCGTGGGGCATCGGAGCTTTGGTTACCCGGATTGCCGGTGATCAGAGTTGGGCAATGGCAGCAGGAAGTGTTGTCGCGATCTCATTGACGTTGGTCATGTTGCGTTTGGTTGCCTATCGCACCGAGTTTGATGCCGACGTCCAGGCATGCCGCTTAGCGGAACAGATTGCGTCGTCGGTGGACGATGTGCCCGCCAACTATGCTGCGGCTGCCGAGGCGCTTAGCCGTGCTCTGATTCGCGTCACCGCCGATCACCCGGCAGCACGCAAACCGACTTGGCTTCACCCAGGCGTGGTCGATCGAATTGAATGCATGCGTCGCCAACGGATCATCCCAAATAGCAGTAGCGTGACCGCAGGAACCATTGCAAACCCTGTGTAACCGTGGATCAGCACCAATGTGTGCATGGTCGAAGTGGATGTAATCGGCATCATGCATCCAAACACGCTGGCGATCGAAAGCAGGCTGGTCACGATTGTGGTCCAAAATCCGACTTGCAGTAACGCATTGGATCCCTGAATCCCCAACGCTTGGCCGAGTAGCAAGATCGCCAACACGGGCAACAGCGTGACCACTCCGCCGCTGGCCATCATATGCAGGATCAAGGTCTTGCCCGCCAAGTGATCGCCCAGCAGTGCAGGCAGCGCCGTTGCGGCAAGAATAATCGTGCAGACAACGACGACGAACAAGCAGATTTGTGTGGCGAGTTTGATCATGGCTTCAAGTGGGAATGTGCTGATGGAGCTGTCGTCGGTGAATGTTTAAACAGAAAACCGCAAGGCATTAGGCCGTCGGAGGGTGATGGCGATGGTGGCCTGCTAACCGCGAAGCCATCGCACCAACGCCCACGAGCAGAATCAGGCACAGCACCACGATTGAGGTCGCCATCACGTACTTGAACGACGCTCGCCCCACAAACAGTTGGTTCCAAACCAGTGACTGATTCGGATCGAGCCCTTGCAGTGACGCCATCGTGACACGGGTTCCTTGATCGGGACCGGGGCCAATCGATTGGACCGTCGATGCAAAGATCACACTGTCTTCGCGATGACATTCGGTACAACCGCCGACGCCCAACGCCCATCCGGCGGGGCGAACATTGTGAGCGATCGGCCACGTCGTCATCTCAATCGCGTCGAGGTTTTTGATCTCATCGTGAGGAACTTGCGATACCGTTTTTTCGTCCTCACCGCGGCGATAAACGAAGCCGCTCGACACATACACCGCCGTTTCGATCTTGAGCTCTTTCTCTAACGCTTCGAGCGACACCGCCACTTTTTCGTTAAACGATTCCTGGCCGGCTAATTTCTGGGCCGCAGCCAATTTCTCCTGCTCTTCGCTGGTCAGTTCTTCGTCCGACACCTTGTAGCGGTCATCACCCAATATCTTTTTACGGTCGGTGGAGCTCAGTTTTGGTGCGACGATTTCTTCGACGAAATCACTTCTCACTCGCAACGAGCGACGCGTTAAATCGTACGTGGTTGCCGGATCAAGCGGTTGGATCTTGCCGTCGCTCAGCGAACCCCAATAGGCTGGCCAAATCGCCCGCTGAGGATAGATTTTTCCGTCCTTCAGCTTGCTATAGATCGGGCCTGCGATGGCAGGCAGTTCGAATCCGCTACGATGTTCTTTGGTTCCAAGTGCATGCGACAGACTGGTCATGATCCGCACCGCCTCTTCACGCGGAACCGGCCCGCCGTGACAGGCAGTGCACGACAACTTGTCGAAGTGCAACGGTGGCAAACCTTGATGGTGTGGGTAGGGAGCCCCGAGACGTCCCGGACGCGCCGCGATCGCCGTCGAACTTTGCTCGTCACCCAAGTGGCATCCGCTGCAAGTAAGTGTCGATGTGGACGTCGGGTTCAACGATGACGCGGGATTTTCCTCGCCTTCGAACCCTCGCACCGTGTGGTGTTCGATGCCATTGCGATGACAGTCAACACACTGCATCCCAGCGCGAAGGTGAACGTCTTGGTCGTGCATCCAGCGATGTTCGATTCCAGATTCGGTCACGGTGCGTTGGCTATGGCACTGGAAGCACGCGTTGTTAGAGGGTTCACGGATCACGTCCATGAATACCGTGCCATCGAGTTCAAATTTGCGTGCGTCGTAAGTGACCTTGGGCAGTTTTTGCTGAGTTGACTCGTCGCTGAGGTCCGAGCCATCCTTAATCCGTGAAACACTTCCCTTGACGGTGCCCAGTCGCAACGCCGCGGTCGCCGCCCAAGCAAAGTTTTCATCTTCGATCTGTTCACGTCGCGTGTTGAAGTCGTACACACCGCTGCTGGCGTGACAGACCATGCAATCGATTTCGATCGAACCGCTCAACGGCCAACGGTTCGGTTTGACTGCGGTTTGGGTTGCCGGTGACTCGTCTTCGTCGCTAGCATCCGCTTTTGCATCGGCTTGATCCCCAGCGTCTGATGTGGCAGCTTCGGACTTTGCAGTGTCCGTCTTTGCAGCGTTGGGTGTCTTCGCATCGTCTTCTGGAGCGATTGCCACGCCGCCGCCCGCAAGTCGGCTGCCAAATTGATGCGTCATTTCCCAGCGGCTGATGCCAAGTTCCGCGGGATCAAACGATCCTTTCCAATCGCGGTACGACAACGGCAATTGGGTGCCTGTGCGAGCATCGGTCCAGATCCAAGGTTCACCCGGGCGACCATCGACCGAGTCGTTCATGACCGCGTTGAAATGCCAACCATGCGAGATCGCGGAATAGTCGTGACAGCGACCGCAGGTGTTCGACGGCGAATACGGTTGGTCCGATTCCGGAGTAATCTTGCGATTGTTGATGTCGTAAAGATCGATGTGGTGAATGTAGCGAGCGTTGGAGTCGCTGTGAGCGTATTTGCTGTCCGCGGCAAAGACGCTTGCATCGGGATTGATTGCCAATTCCACCGCAATCAACCACCCCAGCACACTGAGCAGTGACCCGCAGACGACTGGCAAACGACCAGCGAGCCAAGAGCCGCGGGCGTGCCCAGGGGATTGCGAGAGAGAATCGAGACAGCGACCAGCATGGAAATCGCGAGAGCGGGACATCAGATCAGCCAACAGATTGTCGTAGAAAAGCCAAATCGGCGAAAAGTCAAACTTGAATTAGAGGCGAATTCGCAAGCAGCGTGGGAAGCGTTTGCCAGAAAATCTGGCCCTTCCTTTGCCGATTCCCCCGACGAGAGACGCTTGGCTTCGATGGAACTGAAATACAAGCCAAAATGCACCCTATTCACGATTCGCCGAATCGACATCATAATTTTGTCTTGACTAGTTTATAGACCGTTTACGCAAGGATTTCGATATGGGACGTTCAGGAGTGATCACTTTCAAGGGCAATCCAATGACTTTGGAAGGCAACGATTTGGCTGTGGGAGTGGCAGCACCTGCGTTTTCGCTGCATTATGCCGAAAACGGAATTCAAACACTGACGCTCGACGATCTGAAGGGAAAGCCTGCGATCATCAGTGTCGTGCCCAGCTTGGATACCCCGACCTGTGCCACCCAAACCAAGCGATTCAACGAAGAACTTGGTGCCCTTGGCGACAAAATCAACGCCGTCACTGTCAGCCGCGATTTGCCTTTCGCCCAAGCACGCTTCTGTGGTGCTGAAAACGTCAAGATGCGAACCGCTAGCGACTACCAAACCCACGCCTTCGGTTCGGACTACGGTTTGACCATCGAAGAGCTCAAGTTGTTGACTCGCGCCGTGATCGTATTGGATGCCGACTACAAGGAAATTGTTTCCGAAGTCACGCAAGAGCCTGATTACAGTGCGGCGCTTGCTGCACTTCGTATGTTGGTTTGATCCATACTGCGGATGGATTTGGTGAATACGATGACGGATAAATCCCCTGCGGTAGTGGTTGCGGCCTTGTATCGGTTTGTGTCGCTGCCGGATTACGTCCAGCTTAGGCCTCGCGTGCATGCAGAGATGATCGCATGCAAGGTCCGCGGCACGTTGCTGCTTGCGACGGAGGGGATTAATGGGACGGTTGCGGGATCACGAGAAGGGATCGACGCGTTGTTGTCGATGCTTCGCTCGGACCCGCGATTGGCCGATCTGGATGTCAAGGAATCGTATTGCGACGAACTGCCATTCAAACGCTCGCGAGTTCGTTTGAAAAAAGAGATTGTCACGCTCGGTGTCGATGGAATTGACCCCAACGACGCGGTGGGTACCTACGTCGACCCCGAACAGTGGAACGAGTTGATCAGCGACCCCGACGTGGTTTTGATCGACACTCGAAACGATTACGAAGTCGCGATTGGTACGTTCGAAGGAGCGACTAGTCCCGACACGCACTCGTTTCGCGAGTTTCCTGATTACGTCGATGAGAATCTCGATCCTGAAAAACACACCAAGGTGGCGATGTTTTGTACGGGGGGGATTCGCTGCGAAAAGTCGACGGCGTTGTTGAAGCAGCGCGGCTTCAAAGAGGTGTATCATCTTCGCGGAGGCATCCTGAAATACCTCGAGAAGGTTCCCAAGGAAGAATCGCGGTGGAATGGCGACTGTTTCGTTTTCGATGAACGAGTCGCTGTCGGACACGGGCTCAACGTCAGTGAGCATGTGCTGTGCTTTGCTTGCGGTTGGCCGGTTGACTCGGCGGCCCAGCAGCATCCCGATTACAATCCAGGGATTCATTGTCCGCAGTGCGTTGACAAAATTAGCGAAGAACAAAAACGTCGATTTGCCGAGCGGCAACGGCAAGTCGAACAAGCAAAGCAAAAAAGTTAGTCCTTTTTTGATGCTTTCTTAAGGTTGTCGATTGAACCCGCCAGTTGGATTTAGTGATCGCTTAGGCGTGATAATCTTCTGCGAATTGCGGGGTTTGATCACACCCGACTTGATCTGTTTAAACACGGATGCGTTTTTTCTGTTCAGTATGTTACAATACAGACATACCTGAACGATTGCATGAAATAGTTTGATATTACTGAGGAATTTAAATGTCGGATGCGGAACTAGAGAAAACTCCTTCGGAACCTGCGGTCGAAGGTCAGGCCACTGCGGATGCAGCAACAACCGAGCCTGAGGGCCCCGTTGGCGTCGCAGCTTTGTCGGTCTCCGATGTGAAGGCATCGCCCAGCGATATCGATGAAGATGGCTTTGTTAGCATCTGGAATATCGCGGCAAACACATGCAACAATAACACCGCCGAAGCACGCGAATTATCGGCGAGGTTGTTGTGCTTTTTGTGCAAGAAACAATGCGATTTTGTCGTCACTAGCGGCAACAATGCCGAGTACCTGGACCAATGGTTCGAGCGTGACAACAAATTGTTATACGATTGGAAGCCGGAAAGCGAAACCGTCGATGTTGTGGCTCAGCACGCCGAAGTGCCTCACGACGCCCTCATCAGCTTTCTTGTAAACAACAAATTTGATCCCGCGGCTGGAAAGTACACCGCCACACGTGCTGTGCGAGTCCAATGGTTTCAAGAAATGTGGTGTGTTGGCTAGTACTCATTATCGAGTACAGTTGATTGAGGCGGCGGAGCGCGAGCGTGTTCCGCGCCTGGATCGGTGAGATGTGTTTAGAGGCACTCATTTGAGGTCTTTTTAACTCCCCCGCCTGCAGATAGCCTCCGCCCGAAGTTCCATGTCCAATCCATCTAGCGATGATCGCTCTGAGCAAAACACTGGATCTCCAGCATCCGTGAATTCGAAGGGTTGTTGGTTTTATGGTTGTCTCGGCGGCTTCTTTTTTTTCACCGCAGCCTTAGGTTGCGTGGCTGCCGGAGCCTATTGGCTCTACTCGGGGCAAATTGAGAAATTCACTGCCAGTGCTCCGGCCGAAATGCCAACGGTCCAGTACGCGCCTGAGCAGTTTGAAGAACTCGAGGCTGAAATCGAAACGTTCAAGCAGTCGCTTGAGGTAGTCGAGCCCGAGGTTCAATATAAAGAGTTGGTGTTAAACGCCAGAGATATCAATGCCTTGATAAGTCGCGACAAGCAACTGAATGGCAAATTGCACATCGAAATTGTCGACGGGCAAGTCGTGGGTGACGTTAGTGTGCCCACCGATGCATTGCCTGGGGGCGAGGGCCGTTTCTTCAATGCAAAAGCTCGCTTCGACGTGTCGCTTCAAGATGGATTGGTGGTCATTAAATTGATGGGCGCCGAGGTCAAAGGGAGCGAGGTTCCACAAGCAATCGTCGATGCCATGGCGGGCGATAACTTGGCAAAAGACTTTTACAAAAACCCGGAGACCGCGAAGTGGTTAGGGCGGTTTGAGGTGATTGATTTCGAGGGCGACCGCGTCCGGCTTCGCGTCCGAACCGAGAACCCGATCGAAGAGAAGCCTGCCGAAGAAATACCTGCCGGGGAAGAGGCGGCAGGCGTGGCTCCGAGCAAGGATGTTGCCGCTGAGGTCGCCGAGCAGACATCGGCTTAATTTGCCGGTCTGGTGGAGCTGTTTTCTTTGCGGATTTCCGCATTGTTGCTCTCGTCGGGACGCACGATCCAGCGGCGATCGGTGTCATCGTTGGGCGAATCCGACACGACCGCAGTTAGCATCGTCGGGCCCGAATGGTTCGCTATTTGCCGAGTTTTTCTCGGCAGCAATTAGGCAGCAGTGGTGGTCAAAATTGCCGCCGATCGAGATGAGGGCGTGTTCGCCCCCCCGATCTTTCGGTCTTAGAAATCGCCCTTTACACGCGTTGGTTCGATTCGCTAACGCCAGTGTAGTGATTTTAAATGAAGGAGAATCGCGATGTCTACATTTTGGTCCATTGCCACTTTTCTTGTTGCCAGTGCTGTCTCTGGCTCGGCGGTTGAAAATCCAGCCAGCATGACTCAGCGGGTCGATATGATCGAGCTGAATCACTTTGTTGATGAGAACGGACGTGAGGTGTTTCAGCAGCTGATCTTTTACGATTGGTCAAAGCAAGAGAAGCGGTTTCACGTTCGCGCCTGGCGGTTGATCAAAAAGCCGTCGCAATTGCCCACACGTCGCTGGAACCCCACGCTTTACGAATGTGTTTGGCATGATGATGGCGTGCGAAAAATGGTGACATCATCATCGATGCGTGAGACATGGTCCCAACAAGACCCCGAGCGAGTGAATCGCGAGTTTTTATCGGAAGACCGCCGCGTACCGCTTTGGGATTCCCAGGCCCTCCAAGCCAACGAAGAGTCGATACGCCGCTGACCACCGTAGTCGAGGCTTCCAGTCTGGGACGTTTCCTTGCCTGCCTGCCTGCCTCTTCCCCGTAGCGAAACTCGCCAAGAGTTTCGTCCAAGTTAGCTCGCTTCAATGTATACACGGTGTCCGCTTCCCGGCTCGTCAAAGTGGGGTTGGCTTTCACGGGCGTCATCAAACGCACCATTCCCCTATGCAGTTGCGCGTTTGTCGACAGCGGACGATATTACCAACGAGTTACAAGCAGGAGGCGCAAGCGAGTGCGTGTTCGTACTTTGCGCCGGTGGGAGTGGGCCGAACCGGAATCCCAACGATTTACCGGCTTGCGCCACGTGCTTGAATTAAGTCATGCAACTTAAAAAAACATAGCCGAGGGACCGGCTCCACCATGATTTGCTGGCGGTGGGCGTGTACCCGCTGCAAATTGCGGCGAACCAACGGATGCGCCCCGAGTCCTTGAGTATCTCTTGGGCAATGGTTGCTCAACTCCTCAGACCGGGTAATCCTGACCGTTCGTCGACTGACGACGATGACTTGATGGCAATCGTCTCGGCGATTGAAACGGTCTTCATACGTGATGGAACCGACGTTGGTTTTCCGGCGTTCTCTGTTGAGGCAAGCGTCGTTGAGGCAATCGTCAACTTGCTTTTGCAAATGGCCCCTGCGGTCGATCAATTGGCATAATGACTAGGTGGCAAAATGATTGACGCAAGCTAATTAATCATTTTGCCAACAATTTTCGTCATCGTTTTTGCGGTAATCAACGGATTCGCCGGCGGTCGTTGCGGTCGCGATGATTGGCTTAACGTCAACCGTCGTGATTAGCGACATCCCACTACAGCATACCGGCGAACCATGCGATGGTGACGGAGCGGCGGCATCGTTATACAAAGGCGATCCGCGTGAAAGTCACTTGTCGAGAGCGGCAACGGGCAGGGCCGGCGAGAAATCGAGTATGCCCGTGAGGCCGAAAAGGCAGCCGAGGCAACTGACTCTTGGGGAATCGTGCGATTTTATAGTACCGTTGACTTCGGGTAATTCCGAACGAGGGAAGTTTGGATCGCTGGCGGGCGTTCTCGGTACAGACTGGTTCGTTGTGCTCGCACGTGCCAATTAATAACGGGTGTAAGACAGAAAGATTGTTGCGGCAGAAAAATTTGAAGGCGGAGAAGCGAGTCCTCCATTTTTCGGTTTTCATATTTCTATCAATCATTTTTCTGTTCGCAATTCCGTCATACGTCGCTCATTCGCAATGATTAGCGGG
>CAXBHV010000046.1:0-13821 GCA_963974855.1 uncultured Rhodopirellula sp.
GTGGACGAGGCAACGAGTCCTTTTTGGCTCAGTGAAGCTGCAGGACTCGTGGCCTCGTCCACTACCGCCCGCCATTTATTGCTCCGAACATGCTGAGCCGCCTGGAAAACAAATTTCCCAACTCTGAGAAAAGACTCTCCTTGCCTACTTCATTTGAAAACATAACATCCTCAGCGAAGGGTAGCGATGAACCTAACTGAAACGGTCTTCCATGTTCTGGGAACCGCCGTGGTCGCAAGCCCCGCGATCTTGCTTGCCATCCTGGGACTATCGGCTTTGGTGGATCGCCCGCTTAGCGAGACGACCATCTCGCGGACGACTCAAGCTGCGGTATTGTTCGCATTGGTTCCCGCCATCGGAATATTGCTGCTGATGTTGATCGTCGGCACTCGCTATGTGCCGATCGAATTGGGCGATTGGGTCACGATCCATGACGAGGATCTTGATTTCCACTTTCACCTGAAATTTGTATTCGACCGGCTAAGTATTCCGTTTCTGATCCTGTCGTGTGTGCTGTGTGGCGTCGTTGGCGCGTTCACGCGTCGCTATCTACATCGCGAACAAGGCTACGGCCGCTTCTTTTTGTATTACGCCGTGTTCTTTTGTGGCATGGTCACATCGTCGCTGGCAGGAACGATCGAAACGCTGTTCGTCGGCTGGGAAATGGTCGGTTTGTCGTCGGCGTTGTTAGTCGCGTACTTCCATGAGCGTGAGAACCCCGTTCGCAACGGCCAACGTGTATGGTCGATCTATCGACTTTCGGATGCGGCGTTTTTGATCGCGGCAATCACGATGCATCATATGACAGGTGAAGGCGATTTTGGGGGTCTGATGAGCTCGGGGGTTTGGCCCGAAGGGACCGCGGCTGTGAATTCGAGCCAGGCGTTGCTTGTCGGTTCGCTGATGCTGATCGCGGCTGCTGGAAAATCGGCGCTGTTCCCGTTTTCAGGTTGGTTGCCGCGAGCGATGGAAGGCCCGACGCCATCAAGTGCGATTTTCTATGGTGCATTGTCGGTGCACCTCGGTGTTTATTTGTTGTTGCGGATGAGTCCACTACTCGAAGCCTCGTTAACGTTGCAATTGATGGTCATTGTGCTCGGAGCGGTTTCGGCTGTCTGTGGTGCCATGATGTCGCGCGTGCAAAGTGACATCAAAGTTTCGCTCGCCTATGCGTCATTAACTCAAGTCGGAATTATCGTCATGGAAATTGGACTAGGATTTCGCTACTTGGCATTGATCCACATTATCGGGCACGCTTCGCTTCGCACGATGCAATTGCTACGCGCCCCATCACTGCTGCGAGATTACAACGAACTCGAAAACGCGATGGGAACCCGTATTACACAAACGCAATCGGTTTGGGTACGGATGCTGCCACAGAGCGTTCAACGCTGGGCCTATCGCTTCGGTTTTGATCGCGGTTTCATGGACATCGCATTAGACAAATTTATTGTGCGTCCCTTCCTCTCGTTGTTTGTCATGTTTGACTTAATGGAACGTCGTGTAACCGACTTGCTTTCGCATGAAGCATCGCGTGAATCGGACAATGTTCCGTTGCATCCTGAAGAAACCGAAGGAGTTGCGTGATGCCAGAGTTACGATTCCCATGGATTGAAGTATCAATCCTATTGCCAATGTTCGGAGCTCTTTGGGTTCATTTTCTTGGGAATTCCGAGAAAGCCCTTCGTCATTGCGTGATCATCTGTGCCACCACATTTGCGTTGACGGTGGGCGAATTAATTGACTTTGTCTCACTGGGCTCCTTTGAAGCCCACGACCATTGGTTGTTCCTGGACTGGCTGTTTTCACGCGACATATTCGTAGTGGATGAGCTAAGTGCATTCCAGTTGCCGTTGGTCGCGCTGATTTTCTTGGTCACCGTGATGTCAACGCTTCGCACGAAAGCACCTCGATTCTCATTGAGGCTGACTTTGGTCTCGGAGTCATTGATGCTGGCCACATTCAGTTGCCGCGAGTCGTGGACGTTGATCATGTTGTTGGTGGTGTCCACCATTCCACCGTACTTGGAACTTCGCCAACGTGAACGTTGCTCGCGAATCTATGTGATCCACATGGGGGCGTTCGTCGTCATGTTGCTCGCCGGTTGGGCGTGGTTGTGGTTTGCTCACCATGGCCTGCTTGCTTCGTGCCGGTATTTTCCCACTTCACTTGTGGATGACGGACCTATTTGAGAAGGGGACCTTCGGAACGGCAATTCTGTTTACGACGCCGTTGGTGGGTGCGTATGCGGTGATGCGTTTAATCTTGCCAATCGCGCCGTCGTGGGCGATGCAGAGTATTGCGATTCTATCGCTGTTTACCGCCGTCTATGCAGGTGGAATGGCGTTGGTTCAGCGAGAAGCAAGACGTATGTTTTGTTACTTGTTGTTGAGCCAGTCGTCTCTCGTGTTGGTCGGCATGGAATTGGTCACTCCGATTGGATTGACCGGTGCGTTGTGTCTATGGATTTCCGTTGGCATGTCGTTGACGGGGTTCGGGATCACGCTTCGTTGTATCGAGGCACGCATATCGCGAATCTCACTCGCCGATTTCCACGGTCTTTATCGCCAGATGCCAATTCTGTCCGGGTTCTTTTTGTTAACAGGTCTGGCTTCGATTGGATTCCCAGCAACGGTGGGATTTGTTGGCATGGAACTGCTAATCGAAGGTGCGGTTGACGTGTATCCGTTGGTCGGTTCGATGGTCGTGATTGCTGCGGCCCTTAATGGTATCGCCGTCTTGTTCGCTTACTTTCGCATCTTTACCGGACGCCACAATCGGACACCCATTCCGATGCACGCTCGCCCGGCAGAAAAACTTGCGGTGTTGATATTGAGCTTGCTTATTCTCGGCGGTGGATTGTTTCCTCAACCGGGTGTCGCGTCGCGATACCACGCTGCGAAAGAGTTGACACGAAGGCGGCAAACCAACCCGATGACCGTCGATCCCGAAGAGATCGAACAAGTTGAAACGGAACTTGAGGTCGCAATGCCACGTGAGAGTGCAAATAAAACCGAATCGTCCGATAGGGATCAACCCCATCGGTCGCTTGTGAACGACGAATGATTAATTTGCTTAGCCACGCTCGCCAGAGCGTGGATTCTACCGTCAGGTGACGGTAGCAACTATTTTTACAACCTTTATTTTTCATCCAAGATTCAACCACAGAAAGTCTCAGGAACGATACCGATGAGCGACCACGCACCGATTGAGAGAGAAGTGCCTCGCGGAAACCTCGAGGGGTTTAAGAAGTACTTTAAAGACGACATCATATCGGGGTTGCTGGTCTTTTTGATCGCATTGCCGCTATGTCTCGTGATTTCGATCGCGAGCGGATTCCCTCCGATCGCTGGCATCTTCACCGCAATCGTCGGGTCGGTGATTGCAACGATGTTCAGTAATTCTGAATTGACAATCAAAGGCCCGGCGGCAGGTTTGATTGTTATTGTGCTGGGGTGCGTTGAATCCTTTGGTGGCGATGGTTCCTCGATTGGCGGTTGGGGCGCGAACGATGTTGCCGCGTATCGTGCTGCGTTGGCAGTCGGCGTGATTGCGGCGTTGCTACAGATCTTTTTCGGGATTTTCCGAGCAGGCATCCTCGGCGAATTTTTCCCGATCTCGGCCGTGCATGGTATGTTGGCCGCCATCGGCGTCATCATTATCGCAAAACAGATCCCTGTGGCCCTTGGAGTCAGCGCATCAGGCACTCCGATTGAGATGCTGCGGAAAATTCCCGCGTTTGTGGCGGAGGCTAATCCTGCGATCGCCGCCATTGGTTTGACCAGCGTTCTAATCATGTTTATTTGGCCGATGATACGGACCAAAACGGCCTGGACGAAACTGTTACCTTCGCCGCTGATCGTGCTGATCGTCGCCATCCCGATGGGGATGGGTTTCGACTTGATGCACAAGCATTCGTACACACTGCAAAACCACGAATACCAACTGGGCGAGCAGTACTTGGTCGAAATGCCGAAACAGGTATTTGGCATGTTCAATCAAATCACTACACCCGATTTTACAGCTCTGGCCCAACCCAAAGCATGGTTCTGGGTGTTTATGTTCTTTGTGATCGGCAGCCTTGAATCTCTATTGAGTGCAAAGGCCGTCGATTTGCTTGATCCATGGAAACGCAAAACGAACATGGATCGTGATGTGATTGCGGTTGGAGTGGGCAATGTTTGTGCTTCGATGGTGGGTGGATTACCGATGATCTCGGAAATCGTTCGCAGCAAGGCCAACATCGACAACGGGGCGCGAACACGGTTTGCGAATTTCTGGCACGGCATGTTCTTGCTGGTTTGTGTTGCCTTTATTCCGATGGTGTTACATCGGATCCCGGTGGCCGCGCTCGCTGCGATGCTGATCTACACCGGATTCCGTTTGGCTCACCCCCAAGAATTTATGAATGTGTGGCGAATCGGACGTGAACAATTGGTAATTTTCGCAGTCACGTTGGTGGCTGTCCTTGCAACCGACCTGCTGATCGGAATCGCAATTGGCATCGCGACCAAGGTCGCCATGCATCTATCCAATGGCGTGCCACTGAAGACCCTATTCAAGCCTCAAATTGAGTTGCTTGACGACGATGGTCAAACCGTTCGTTTAGTGGCATACAAATCCGCGATCTTCAGTAATTGGATCCCGATTCGTCGTCAAATCGAACGAGTTGGTTTGTTGGAACGAAAGAATGTCGAGCTCGATCTTTCGGAAACAGAGCTTGTCGATCACAGCGTGATGGACAAGTTGCACGAGATGGAGGCCGACTTTGAACAAGAAGGCTTGGTATTTAACGTGATTGGATTGGATGCCCACGAACCTGTCGCGGGGCACGCCCAGTCGGCGCGTCGCCGTCGCGTGTCAAAGATTCAACGTTTAACTGTCATCACCGAACCTGAATTGCAAACGAGGCTGGAAAACGAATTTGTCTGTCTCGGTGCCACAGGGTTTACGTCGCTACCCTGTTTCGGCGTTGGGCGCAGTAGTTTGCTATCCGGCGAAGTGGTTCGAAAACCGCAAATTCGAATCGAAGTGATCGCTCATCCTACGGCATGTACCCAGATGGTGGATCTGTTGCGAAGGGAATTCCAACCGCATCACAAACTCACGTTTTGTTTAGAAACGGTGTTGGTCGCACGACTGGATGCGTTTTCGATGCCCGAAGCAAAACCTGTTGAACAAGAAGCTCAACCGCAGGCGTAATCCGCTACTTTTTCGAGTCGCGGTCATTTTGGGGATTTTTGTCACGAGGATGTCGGTCAACCAGTGACAGCAGCAAGATTGCTCCGACGCTGACGGCGATGACAAGCATCGCAAATTGCCCCAATTCCAGAACTTGATCTAACGCGTGTTGCATAAAAGGTGTCCACCTTGACGGGGAAGCGTCGGCGTTAGAGCGTGAATATTTTGTCTTGAAGGCGATAACGCGATTGCCCAGCGATCACATTGATCAGATCGTGCCGAAGTCAAAACGCCACGGCCGTATTCTAGCATCTCGAGCCAGCAGGACCACTCGGCTTAATAGCAACACACGAGGGGTCATATTTCGGGACACTCAAGCTTGCCACGCCATCCTTGCCACGCCATCTGCTACCGCCGTAGCCCCCCAATTTGATTGCTATTTTGCCTTCCGGTTTCTTGACTGCCGCATGGAAAAAACAGCCAATCCGAGTGCAAATTGTGAATAACCACGCGGCGAACTCTCCTACCCGTATTATTGCATCGAACTGGCTAGTGTGGGGTGCCAGACCGCAAATCGTAGGCAAAATCAGCCCTGCTGCTACCGACGTCGGCTGACAACTGCAGAAAACAGGGAAGCTGTTTCCGTCCAGCCAATGCGTTTGCGGTCCTTACCGTTGCGTATGCCTAGCGTCCATCCTCAGCCGACGAGTTGCCCATCACTTCGCACGGTAAACAGGGAAAAGTTTTGCTAGTTTGATGGTATTACGGTACGATCAAAGGATACGGAGCAATCACATGAAGAATATTGTTCTTGCGATCGACGGTTCCCAGAGTGCCGAGGTTGCAGCCCGATTTTTGGCGCACTTGCCGCACCCCGACAAGGTCGATTTGACCGTGGTGACGGTCCTTGAGATCCCTTCGATTGATCGTGCCTATCCAATCTCGGATTGGATGCTGAAGTCACTCGAGTGCGAACGGGCGTACGCGCATGAGTGTTATGCCAACATCGAAAAAATGTTCGAAGGTGCTAACGTAAACCTGCGTCACGAAATCCGTGAAGGGGATCGGGGAGTGTCCATCGTTCACGCTGCCCGCGAATGCGGAGCCGATTTGATCGTGGTAGGAGCACGGGGGCATTCCGTCGTCGGCCGGTTGCTACTGGGCAGCACGAGTGAATTTGTAGCCACACACGCTCATTGCAGCGTGTTGGTTGTGCGGCCACGCCCAGTCGACGACCCTGATCGTCCGTTACGGATCGCGATCGGCTATGAGGAAACCGCATCGGCCCAGGCCGCTCTCGAAGAATTTGCGGAAACAGGCTGGGGACGCCATACCGAGGTTGATCTTGTCGCGGTTATCTCCTTTGCAAGTCGAGTGGCGTTTCAAATCGAGAGAGACCCAAAATCAGTCAAACAGCTCGCTGCAAAAGCGAACCAATCGGCATTGGAACAGCTACACGACAAAGTTCCGCAAGCAAAACCGCACTTGATCGAAAGCGGACATGTCAGTGAAGGGCTAGTCACCTTCACTGAAAATCGCCAAAGCGACTTGTTGATTGTGGGGGAAACGCCACGCAATTTTCTCGGTCGCGCCTTGATGGGGAATGTCACTCGCTATGTCGTTCGGCACGCGCCGTGCAGCGTGTGGATTACCCGGAATCGAGTTATCCGTGGTCTCGGTTTCGTGTAAACAAGCTTGGCTATGAAAGGAAGTATGATGAGCAGTCTCGTGAATGAAGGGCAATCGATGGTCAACTCCGAAACATCCGCTCGCAATGAAGATGATGATGACAGCGGCGTTCCCGCAAGCGAACGTGGCAAAGAGGAGCAAATGTCTTTAGATCGACGGCGGCCGAGTTCTGCCTTCGCCATCGTGGCTGCCACCTACTTCATCATCTTAATTTTGATCATGTTGGCGGCCGCGCTCTGGTTTATGCGTTGATGGACGATCCCAAGCCCATTGCTGTTTAGACAACTTGACCTATTGCCCCCACCCTTTACCGGGTGCCAATTCGAGGAGAAGGAAGATGAATGCGGAATGTCTAGTGGCCGTTTACGACACGTTGCGAAAGGCACAAGTCGGTGTCGAGGTTTTGGAAAAATTCGACTTTGCCAACGATGCCGTGTCATTGGTGTGGCGCGGCCACGAAGAAGCATTGGCAAATCTGGATTGGGAACGTGGGGCGACCATCAAACGTGATGTTGCCGCATCGATGGGTCTAGGCGCCGTCCTCAGCGGCGCTGTGGCTTTGCCGCTTTCCATTGCAACTCTGATGATCCCAGTCGTCGTGACCGGCCCCTTGGTGGCGCTGATCGGTGGCGCCACGGTAGGTGGATTGTTAGGGGAAACTCGCCACTGGGGAATCCATCATCATTCCGCGAAAAGTTTTGAGCAAATGATTGCCGACGGTTCGGTATTGCTGATTGTCACGAGCACGCCGGGGCGAATTGACGAGGCTCTCGAAGGACTCAAAACCACTCACCCTCAGCGGCTCGAGCGTTTTGCATTTCAACACACCATCAAAACGCTACCGACCAGTACGTCGTAACACCGCAATGAAGCTTGGAATCTGCAGATGCTGGCAGCACAATTGCGACAACGGTTTTGTAATAGTCGACGTCACTTGTTGTTGCGAAGTAATTGCTGAACGACGTTAATGTCAACCGGTTTGACGATGTGTTCATCGAATCCCGACTCGATCGCATGTTGGCGATCGGCATCTTGGCCAAATCCGGTTAGCGCTACCAAACGGACGTGGCCGAGCTGCTCCGTCTGGCGGATTTTTTGTGCCAATTCGTGACCGTTCATGTTCGGCATCGAAATATCCGAGAAAACGATATCCGGCAGATATTCGATCGCTTTTCGATAGCCGTCTTCGCCATCAATGGCTTCGACTACAGAATGCCCCATCTTGATCAACATGCGTGACAGCACGTAGCGAATTCCACGGGCGTCATCGACAACGAGAATCCGATACGTTTTCGCTTCACCATCTTCGTCGCTTGGTTCAACGACATCGGCGTGAGCCGGCGGCTGGTATCCGACCAGCAATGGCAATTTGACAACAAAACAACATCCTTTGTTGATCCCTGGACTTTCCGCCGCGATGGTTCCCCCGTGAAGTTCCACGAGTGTTTTCGCAAGCGAAAGCCCGATGCCCAAACCCGATTGCCCGCGTTCTTTTGAGACATCGACTTGTTCAAACATCGCGAAGATCTTTTCCAAAGAGGATTGGTCCAAACCAATCCCGTTGTCTCGCACGCTGATCCAAGCTTCGTCTTTGTGCTTTTCGACACTCAGGACAATCTCGCCAGCCGCCGGCGTATATTTCGCAGCATTGTTAAGCAGATTGACAATCACCTGAGTCAATCGCGCGGCATCGCCGGTAACGTAGAGGGCTTCCTCAGCATTGTGCACATGCAGCGTCTGTTTGGAATCGTCGATAAACGGAGCCGACGATTCGAGCGCAACGGCAACGACGTCACGCAAATCAACCGAGGCGGTTCGCAATTTGATTTTCCCACGACTAATTCGCGAGACGTCTAACAAATCATCGATCAACCGCACCATTTGGTCCGCTTGCCGATTAACAATCGCGCTAAGCTCGCGAAGTTGATCGGGATCTTCGTCAACCGCTTGCATCATTTGTGCAGCCGACTTAATTGGCGACAAAGGATTTCGTAGCTCGTGGGCCAAAGTTGCCAAGAATTGGTCTTTGCGTCGGTCAGCCTCTTCGAGACTTTCGGCAATCGACCGCAAATTCCGTTCGCTTTCACGCAATGATTCTTCAGCGAGCCGCTGCGCGGTGACATCGATCACCACACCGGGAAGTCGCACCGCACGGCCTCTTTCGTCTCGTTCGACTCGTCCACGTGCAACGACATAACGAACCGGCAGTCCCTCGATGGTGATCCGATAGCTGACTTCCAATCGCTCGCCGCTTTCGATTGCAAGACGGATCGCGTGGCTGACATCGTCGCGGTCATCGGGGTGCATGGCTGCGAGATAAGCCGACAAAGAACGCCCACCGGTTTCCTCGGACGCAATACCAAACATGCGAGCGAGATTGGCATCCGCCGAGACCGTTTGTCCGATCAGGTCAAATTCCCACGTGCCGATTTCACCGGCGTTTAAGGTCGACTCTAACCGTGACCGCGCCAGTTTTAACTGTAGTTCCGCTTCACGCTGATGCGTAATATCGGTAAACAGTGCCGCAACACGTCGGCTGTCGGATCCTCCTAAACGAAACGCGTAGACGTTAAACCAACGCGCCAACTTTTCGACCTTGTTAACAAACCGCTTTGGATTGCCGGTGGCGGCGACTTCGCCATAAATTTCAAACCAAGTCCTCTCAATATCAGGTACCAATTCACGGATCGTCCGACCATTGGCGTTGACAATCCCGGACTGTTTTTCAAAAGCCGGATTGACTTCGACAAAACGATAGTCGATGCAGCGGCCTTGGTCGTCATACATCATCTCTAGTACACAGAAACCTTCGTCGATCGACTGAAACAACGTCCGATATCGTTCCTCATTGATTTTTAATTGCCTAGTTGTTTCACGCAGTCGCTCGTGCGAGCGTTGGCTAGTCAGATCGGTGACCAGTACACCGATGGCAACCCCGCTTTCAGGATCCAAGGCATTGAAGGTCAAAAACACCGGAATGGCCGTGCCGTCCGCCGCAATCAATTGGGCTTCGGTTTGTGCGGACGATATTCTTCCTTCCTCGAGTAACTGCTGGTAGGCATCAGGTTCCTCCAGCGCGACAAAATCGGACAGCGAGGTACCAATCAAACGGTGGTGCGGAAAACCCAGCAAATCAGAAAACCGGCGATTGCAATAGGCGATATTGCCTCGATCGGTCAACGTAACCGCGCCTTGCTGCATTTGTTCGACGAGCAGCCGGTAAGGACGATCAGCACCCTCGAGGGTATAGATTCGCTGCGTCCCCCCTTCGGTGACGACAAACGCATCCACCTCGCCTCCTCGAATCGCCTCAATCGTATTTTCGGCTTCAAGCAGCCGCCGGCGGAGTTCGTCAATTTTTGCTAGTAGCGGAGCGTCGTCCATACTGAACTTATTCCGATCCCGCGATGCCTAGAGACCTTAATACTCGCCCTCGATCCGAAAGCTCCCCAATCAGTCGAATTTCTGGCGGCGGACTTGTCTTTAGCAGTGTCGGTGATGCAATTATTTGGTCTTGGCTTGCCAGCGAGGGGTGCTGATAGATATCGATGATCTCAAGATCATGGCGATCTGGCAAGTATTCGGAGCAAATGGATGTCATTTGAGCGATCGCACGAATCGATCGTGGTGTCATCCCCGTCACGTACAATCGGAGGATAAAACGTTGCGAATCGGCCTCCACACCCTCGTCCCACAAGGTTACAGGTGGCCGCTGATCGTCCAGGCTGTCGTCCATTCGCTCACTTTATCAAGGCCTACAAATAACGGGCGCAGCTTCCTGCTGATTCCCCAAACCAGACGCACGCGTTTCGGATTAAAGCATGTCAGAGGGCCGCAACGGCCGCAGTTGCAGTCCGACCAATGCTTTTTCCGTATTTCGCAAATCACCGACTAGGCGACAAAGAGGTTCCGGCAATTTCCGTACCACCGTCGGTACCGCGACAATTTGGTCCCCGGCAGCAAGCTGCGGTTTCTCCACCAAATCGATGACTTCGATGCTGTAACGGCCCTTCAAATGTTCTTCACACAACCGCTTTAGGTTGTGAAATGCGGTTACAGATTTCTGGGTTTTGCCCGCAACGTAAAGCCGCAGTTCCCACCGCTCAATCTCTTCGGTATTCGTTGGATCGCAACTTTCCGACGGGGATTCGATCGATTCCATTTGTTGATCCAGTGAAGTTCAGAATTTTCGAAATAAGGTGCGAGATATTTGGAAAGGTAATTCGCTCGCCATTGCTGCTCGAAAACCTTGACAGCGAGATTATTCACAATTCGAAGCGTCGTCGGACAGCACTATTCCATTGTCCGTAATTCGGAACGGTCGGAGGCGATGGGAATGAGCCATCCCTCTTGATTTTAACACGTAAAGCACTCGGTGACGTTCACAATCGGATTCCGCATCTCGCAACAGCAACCAGGAGTCGACGAGCGACGAAATTTCCAAACTGGTTTTTTCGATCGCTGCATCGCCGCCTGTCAAACTCGTTAAAAACGCAGTGGCACCTTGAGTTTTCAAGAAATCGATTAGTCGCGTCACCATCGAATTCGCGTCGTAGTGAGTGCCCCCACTCTCCATGCTGCTGATCGGATCGACCACCACAACACTGGGGCAGAAACGTTTTACCATTTTGTAAAATTGAACCAAATGCTGCTCTATCCCAGTGGACGTGGCCCGGATGGAGTGAATTTGCAGCAAACCATCGGTGACAAATGGAGCTAAATCCAAGCCGATCGACCGCATATTTCGCACGATCTGGTCAGGCGACTCCTCCATTGCAATGTACAACACACGTTCATTGCGAACACAAGCTGCGTGAGCCAGATGGGCCGCCAGCGATGATTTTCCACTGCCCGCCGTTCCCGAAACCAGCACGCTGCTGCCGCGATAGAACCCTTTTTTGCCCAACATGTCGTCAATCGCATCAACCCCCGTTGAAATCCGCTCCGCCGAAACGGTGTGATTAAGTTCGATCGAGGACAATGGCATCACTACAATACCATCCTCGTCGATCAGAAACGGATACTCATTGGTGCCATGTGAGGTGCCCCGGTATTTAACGATCCTTAATCGTCGGGTCGAAACCTGATCGATGATCCTGTGGTCAAGCATGACAACACAGTCCGAGACATATTCCTCGAGCCCCTGACGGGTGAGTTGCCCATCGCCACGTTCGCCGGTGATTACGGCAGTTACGCCCTTATTTTTGAGCCAGCGAAACAACCGTCGTACTTCCGATCGGACGATGGCAAGATTCGACAGTCCACTAAAGAGCGTTTCGATGGTATCCAGGACAACGCGTTTCGCGCCAATCGAGTCGATGGCATAACCAAGTCGAATGAACAACCCCTCGAGGTCGTATTCGCCATTCTCTTCGATCTCGCTGCGTTCGACGCGGACATAATCGATCGCGATCTTGTTTTCGGCGCTCAATTGATCGAGATCAAACCCCAGCGACTTGACGTTGGCAGCAAGTTCCTCCGCCGTCTCTTCAAACGTCACAAAAACGCCTGGCTCGTCAAATTCCGTCGCGCCCCGCACTAGAAATTCGATGCCAAACAAGGACTTGCCGCATCCCGCACTTCCACACACCAACGTGGGCCGCCCCGCCGGCAAACCACCAGCCGTGATTTCGTCGAAACCTTGAATTCCCGTCAACACTTTTTTTAGTGAACAGGAGTCGTCCGCCACTAGCATGCTCGACTGATTATCCCCGTCATTCATGACGCTGTTCCATCCGACAATTCGATTAAGAAGCCTGCTGCCTCTGTGCCTAGAAGCATTTTAGATGTTCCGATTCTATAGCTGTGACACTGGCTAATCCAGACGGCAATCCACGTGGCTAGGAACCAGCAAACGAACTGGGACACATCTGCGAGACGTCATGCACACCGATTGCCAAATCGTCGTTTGGCTCGAAACGCTTTATTCGGCAACTTCACGAGCAGCCTCATCGTGCTCAAGGTCGTCATTTTCGCCAATCTCATTTTTATTGGTGTCGAGTTGGCTTTGTTTGCGTATCAGCTTGTTCACTTGGCGACGCAGAGCGTCAACCTCCTCGCGAAGACGCTGTACGTCCGCTCGAAGCGACTCGTGCGACTGATTTGCGGCCCTGGATGTTTGAGTCCCCATCGAGCCAACATCTTTATTCGCACCCGCGTCGGCAAGAAATTCGGCAACGACAGTTTGCTCCGTTTCGCCGCGTCGCAACGAAATTTCGAATCGATCCGCAGTGTTTGTCTTAAGCTTCTGAAGTAGCTGATTGATATTCGGCACCGGGCGATTGTCGATCTTTAAGATCACGTCACCGGATTTCAATCCCGCTCGTTCTGCTGGACTATTTGGCACCACATTTTCAACAAGAATTCCGGACGCGGACTCGGATAGCCCGACTCCAAGCCGACGTGGCTGCGATTGACCGGGTTGGTCAGTTGCGTGCGTTCGCAGCCCTCCACGGTGCGCCGTGGTCGCCGGCTTGGTCTCATCGGATTTTATGGGTTCGGTTTTAGTGGTTTCCTGTTTGGCGGCTTCGGGCTTGGTGGCGTCGGGCTTGGTGGCTTGTTGAGCAGCAACAGGCACGCCAATCATGACCGAGCCAAGCACAACGGTGATGAACGCGATAGCGGCTGAATGTGATGTTGATTGGAAGCAATGTGTTGACAATTTCATCGGTGAGTCACGTCCTGTTGAGTTTGACGAACTTAGCGGAACAAAGTGAAACCAACGTCGCTCGCATTACGGGGATTCGGTGTTGTTTGTGCCGGCGTGCAACGCGTCGTCGCGATGGCATGGCATTACACCACGCGAAATGGCTCCACTCGCACTTGACCTACGTCGCGAAGCAATTGATGTGCCAAACCCAATGCGATCGTTCGGATTGAACAATATCGACGGCGGTTCCCAACACAATCGTATACGGAGCGACCCAAGTAGATGTCCCAAGTATAGGTGAG
>CAXBHV010000047.1:0-13678 GCA_963974855.1 uncultured Rhodopirellula sp.
TTGAGCAAACAGCCATTGTCGATCACTTCGGTGACCTACAACGGGCAAACTCTGAACCAATACAATCCGCTAATACCCTCGGGCACGGCGAACAAACCCGTCTGGCAATTGATCAGCAACAAGATCGTGTTCCGCGCCGCGGGCGATATCACGACCGTGTTGGGCAGCGATCTGCACATCAGCTACACGTACAACAATCCTGGGTACCAGGACGTGTTCACGCAACCGGTGCTGGTCCGCACCAGTGATGCGGACGCACCAACGGTGCTAGTTCGCGAGACCGATGGGTCGACCGACGTGGTCGAAGGCGCCGCTTCGTTCTTGACGATTGAATTCAGCGGAGCTTCGTTTGCCGACAATAGCCTTGTCGACCGAACCGTCACCGTGTCCGGTGGCAGCGGTGCAGGACAAACCGCCACGATCATTCGCAATACCGCCACCACGTTGACGCTGGACCGCACCTGGAGCGTGTCGCTGGACAACACCAGCACGCTGACGATCTCGAACGATGTGGTCGCGGGTTTCTCGGTTCCTGGCACGGCAACCGGCACGATCGCCGTGGCTTACCAACGCGAAGCCCACCAAGTTTACCTGGTCGCAGGAACGAGCTACACGTTTGACCTCGAAGGTTCGGCGACCGGCAAAGGAACCAATCCCGATCCGTACCTGTGGCTGTTTGACAGTTCCAACCGCCGCGTCGCTTACAACGATGACGGAGGCGTCGGATTGAATTCACGTCTGGTGTTCACGCCCAGCGCATCCGGAATGTACGTGTTGTCAGCAGGCGGTTATTCCAGTCGCACTGGCAGCTACACGCTGAGCACCCGATTCACTCTCGACATTCCTGGCGACGCCACGACACCGGCACGCTTGTATGTTCCCGATTCCTCCGTCACTTGGATCGATTCGGGGGGCGATCAAGATTGGTATGCCGTCTCGATGTCGGTCGGCAACAGCTATACCTTCGATATGCAAGGTTCCGCGACCGGTCATGGAACGCTCGCGAACCCGCTGCTGCGATTGATCGATAGCAACGGAAACGAAATCATCACCAACGATGATGTCGATGGCGCGACCAATCGCAACGCTCGGATCACCTACGTGCCTACCATTTCCGGCACGTATTATGTGTCGGCCCAGGCCGTTGGCGGTTCGACCGGGACGTATCAATTGAGTACCACCACGACGCCCGCGGTCTTGTCGGTGACGTCCAGCACGATCGAATCGTTCGAAACGGACAGTTACGAATTGGTGCTGACTGCCGCTCCCGACGATGGCACCAGTTCGGGACGCGTCGAAGTCACCGTGACGCCGGAAATCACCAAGACCACTCGCACCGGCGGCGTTCGGACCGATGCAAAACAGGTCACGATCTACAACTTGGACGGTCTTCCGACCGACCGAGTGCGTGTCGATCCGAGCAATCCCGACAATTTGATCATCAGCTTTGATGAAACGAATTGGGACACTCCGGTTCGCATCGGTGTGCGAGCAATCGACGATGCCAAGGTTGACGGCGGCGATACCAAGGTGTTCGCCGACGGCCCTAACACGCTCAGCGAGATCCTTGGCCCGGTTGTCGTCGATGGCGCCGGTGGCGAAGGTTCGTTGGTCGGCATCGGACCACCCGAAAAATTCCCTTACGAAACCAATGTCAAACAGAAAACCGGCGACGTCGAGTCGGTCGATGGCTTTGATGTGAACTTGCCTGTGCTGACGACGGAGCAATTGACGCAGTTGGGATTGGCATCGGATCTCAGTAACGTCAGTGACCTGGTCGGCAAAACGATCGAAGTGGTCGCGACGTATCCGACCACCGACTGGTTGAGCGTGTTCCCATCGGCGACCACGGGCAGCCCGAATGATCCGGTCGTGGGCCAATTCCGCTTGATCACCGCAGCGACCGCAAGTGGCGGCAAAATCACGCTGAGTTTGAACGAGCGTTTTGGCATCGGCGGCAACACCGTAGGCACGATCACTCCCGGAGCGACGTCGGATGTCGAGGTGACGCTGTCACGTGAACAGCAATTGAAGCTGGGTATCGGTAGTGCCGATGACCTGCTCGGTCGCTACTTGGAAGTCACCGATGCAGCCGGCGTGAAAACCGGCGAAGGTGAAATCTTGGCTGCCGTCGACAATGGCAACGACGTGATCACGATCACCGTCGCAGCCGACTTTACTGCGATCGCCGCCGACATCGTTGGGTTCTTCATCCGCTCGGACGATTTGATCAAGAGCTACGCCATCACTTCGGAAAGTTTGAACTTCTTCGTTACCGAATCCAACTCGGTCGACTACATGTTCATTCACGACGAGGACAGCCCGGCGGACAGCACCGGTTATCTAACCGATTCCCGTTTGTGGGGGCTGAACATGGGGCCGGATATCACCATCGGTGGCCGGATGCGTGCTGGCGGAATCAGCTACGGAAACTTGGAAGTGCTGCAGGTCGATTTGGGCAGCGGCAACAACGATTTCCACGTGCTTGGCACTCACACTCGTCGTGATGATCCGAACACGGTTGCCGACGAGACCTATCAAACATGGACGTTCCTCAATTCCGGCGATGATGTTTATTGGCCTGTGACCGATCGCAAGGGCGATTTGGTCAACGTCAATCTGAACGAGCTGGATGATGCCGTGATCACTGGCGGAACCGTGACCAGTGGTGCGAACGCAACGGCAACCGAGTTCACAAAGCTGGTCGATGCTACGTCACCGTTTGGCAACGACGACAGCATGATCGGGTTCAAAGTGACGATGACCAATGCCGCCGGCAGCGTGCAGCAACGGACGATCCTGGGCAATACCGCCGACACGCTGTGGTTGGATGGAGTTTGGAGCGAAATTCCAGTCTCTGGCGATACCTACACGATCATGAACCAGGCCGATGGTGCCTTCGCAGTCAATGCCCAAGACGGTGATGACACGATCGATGCCAGCGGATCGACGCTAGGCATTGTCGCGTTTGGTGGACTCGGGAACGACCAAATCATTGGCGGCGAGGGCAAAGACATCCTGTTCGGCGACCAAGGACGTGTCGATTTCTTTGGCGACGATGATGGCGACGGAAATCACCCGATCGTCACGCGTTTGGGAACGACGCCCCAGCCGATCAGCGGCACGGTGACCGGCGATTTCGGTAACGACTCGAATCTAGTCGATGCGAACGCGGCATTCCCGGTCGTCGATGGCTTCGATATCGGGTTGGTCGGTCTGTACGTCGATATTAACAACGGCACCGGGTTCCTGCAGACGCCGCGATTGATCACCGGTGGCGATGCAACCTCGCTCAGTATTACGCCGGACTTTACCGAAACGCTCGACGTCACCAGCGCCTACCGCATCTCGACATATCCCGAGAATCAAACCGATGGCGTGGTTCGACAAGCCAATCTGATCCTGACGGTCAACGATGCCGCCGGCGGCAACGATGTGATCAGTGGCGGGCTGGGCGACGACCAAATCTTTGGCGGTGCTGGCGACGATGATTTGTCGGGCCAACAAGGCAACGATATCCTGATCGGCGATACCGGCGTGATCGATCGGGCTGCCGTGGCTCCGGTCACGGGAACGGCCGTCGTAAGTTTGGTGCAATCGGTTCGCACCAAATCACCGTCGATCGGTGGCAGCGACATGATCTCGGGCGACGAGGACAACGATATCATCTTCGCTGGCTTTGGGACCGATTACGTCAATTTTGATCGCACCGCGACGGCGCTAACCGGCGAATCCGGAAACGATTTGATTGTGGGCGACAACGGCAATGCCGACTTTGATGTGTCCGCCGGTGTGTCGATCCTGGTGCAGCTCGAGACCAATGAACCGACGCACGGCAGCGACGATTTCATCACGGCGGGCAAAGGCGAAAAGATCATCTTTGGCGGTGCCGGTAATGATACTCTGCTGGCCGGCGGCGACACACTGCCCGATATCGTGATCGGCGATGAAGGAATCGCCGTCTTCTATCCGACCAGCGGCATTCGTACTCATGTCGCCACCACCACGACCAACATTGGTGGCGATGACACCATCACCGCTGGCAACGCCTTTAATATCTTGCTTGGCGGTAGCGGTTCGGATCATATCACCGGAGGCGATTTGCAAGACGTCATCCTCGGGGATAACGGGCGAGTCGAATTCACCGCGTTTGATTCCGATCCGACGACGCTGGATCAAATCATTACCATCGATCCAACGCTCGGGGATGTCGATACGATTCAGGGCGGTTCCGGCGATGACATCATCATCGGTGGTACCGCGGGCGACGAAATTCATGGCGGCGATGGCTATGACATCCTGTTTGGCGATCATGCCGAAATCGATTACCGGCGTCCCGTCGATCGAAATGTCGTCAGCCGCTTTATCACCGCAGCCGATGGTGGCGGAGACGACCAAATCGATGGCGATGGTGGCGACGATTTTATCTTCGGCGGCCAAGGCAATGACACCATCAATGGTGGCACAGGCCAAGACGATATCGTCGGCGGACATAATGTGCCATTTGGTGCCGATGGCGATGATACGATCGACGGCGGTGACGAAGCCGACGTCATTTTGGGTGACAACGGGATCATCACGCGGACGCTGTTGAGTGTCGGGATGGGGACTTGGGAAAACTACCTAGCGCCGTTTGACTCGATCGTGATTCGCGCAGTCCAACCGTTTGATGATCGCGATCTGATCCAAGGCAACGATACGCTACGAGGCAGTGGCGGGATGGACATCCTTCGCGGCCAACGCGGTGACGACGAAATTCACGGCGGCGACGACGATGATGAGATCATCGGCGGCCTCGGCAGCGACACGATCTTTGGGGATGCTGGGCAGGACTTTATTCTTGCCGATGCAGGCCAGATCCTTCGTGATCTCAATGACGATGGCACTCCGCAATTGAACAGCGACGGCACGTGGCACCGTGATTTGTTGACCGAAGAAATCGGCCGCATCACCGATATCATTCCGATCGATCCGACGGGCTTGGCGAATCCGCCAGCCGACTTGGCCGCTCGTTTGCTCGCTGCCGACCGAGTCGTGCTCTCTAGCGTCAATCTATCGAACGGGTGGAAAAACACCGACGACCTGACTGGCCAGTGGCAAACCGTGGCAATTCTGATCGACTTGGTCGATGCCGACGATGACATCGTCGACGGTGGCGATGGCAACGACATCGTGTTGGGCCAACGCGGTGATGATACGCTGCGTGGTGGCAATGGTAACGACACGCTGATCGGCGATCACGGCATCAACACAGCGCCGATGGAAACGGATCTGCCGCAAATGGTCGACTCGATCCGCTTGATTGGCGTTGATGCGACGGCAAATCAGTTGTCCGGTATTACGGTGGAATTACCTGGATTCGGGCAAGTGATTGTGCCCGAGATGGTAGCCGAACCAGGCGACTTGGTGGCCGAGCGTCCTCGTTGGGATCGTTTGACCAATGTTAACAAAAAACTTGCCGAGATCGCGGGGCAAGACGATTTGAAGACCAGTGACGATTTGTTGCTCTCACCGGCGATTTCGATGACGCCTCACTTCATCGGTCACGCTGGTGAACTCGATGGCAATGATTCGCTGTTTGGTGACGATGGTGCCGATTTGCTGTTCGGCGACAAGATGATCGTCAGCAGCGACCTGCAAACCGGACTCACGCCGATCAACGAAGCGATCGATCGTGCGAGTGGCGCGGTCGCGGGGGTGATGTACGCGTTCGAAGGACTTGCGTTGGACCAAAGCGTCGTGAACTTCGAAATCGATCATTTGGTCAATAACCAGCGGCGAATCGAAGTCGGCAACGACCGGCTCGAAGGCGGCAATGGCGACGACACGCTGGTTGGCGACAATGCCACTTATGCTCTGCCGATCACACGCACGCTTTCAGGCAGCGAATCGGTCGTCGTCAAATCGGCTGCTCTGCAGCAACATTTGGCGGACCTCGAAACGATCGCCGACGACGCATCGCAATTGCTCAGCGTCGCTCACCTCGGGGTGATCGATCGCTTGCTTGCCGACGCCGCGGTCGCTCGTCCTTCGTTGCCTGCGGTCAGCGGATTTGGAATCGATTTTGTCGAGCACCACCAAATCATCGTTGGTAACGACGTGATTCGCGGCGATGAAGGTAACGATACGATCGTTGGTGGCGATGCAAAAATCGTCGCTCCGTTGATCACCGGCACGACGGCCGATTTTCCGAATGCAAAGATTGTCGAAGGACTGACGGCCGATGAAATCGAAGCGGTTGAAACCCAATTGTGGACCGAAGCTCGCGAGCAGGAACGTGAACTTGCCGAGCGACGTGGTTTGCGGCTCATCAAAATGGATGCCGAACTCGGTCGTCGTACTCCCTTGGACCGAATCGCTTATGTTCCGTCGCTTGATCGCGAGCTCGACAATGACGATATCCAAGGCAATGATGGAGCGGATTTGGTGATCGGCGACTATGGCGTCATCGCCGCTCCGTTGGTATTGGACGCACCGGTGACCGCGACGGAGCTGCGAGACCTGGACGCCCATGTCGAAGTGGTGTTGGAGCAATATTCCGACGCGGATCGTAACGATGTGCCACGCAGCTTCGATACTCATTTGGGACGAGAACGTCACGCTGCGTCAACGACCGACGCAATGGCTCCCGAGTCGCGTCACAACGCAATCGATGGTCGCTGGGAAATCGGCGAAGACGACATTGATGGCAACGCGGGTGACGACACACTGCTGGGTGACAACGCATCGCTTGTCGCACCGTTTGTTGTCAACAATCCAGGTCAATCCGTGACCCTGCGTCGAGCCAGTTACGTCGTCGCGTACGTGGACGACGCGATGGATTCGTTTGTCGACAATCCCGTGCTCCGGCGCGTCAATGTTTCGGTCAGCGGTGATTCCATGACGGGTGGCGATGGCAACGATGTGCTGATGGGCAGTGCAGGCGACGACAATCTCAATGGCGAAGCAGGCGATGACGTCGTCCTCGGTGGCAACGGCAACGACAGCCTTCGCGGTGGCACCGGTAACAACGAAATTCGTCGCGATGGTGGTGACTATCCACGACTCGATTTGCATGATGCGATGGGCGTTTTTGTTTCGACGACGCTGACACCGACGACGACTCAGTTGTTGTTGGATGTGGCCAACGGAGCCGACAATTTGGCGGGCTGGGCCGTAGGCGGATCGGGTAGCGGAACCGATGGCGGCGATGGCGAACCCGATGCACCGGCGCCCCCGGTGGCTCGTACTGCATCGTTGACCGGAGCGAATGTTGCCGTCACGGGACAACCAATCGCACTTTCCGGCGCGATCACCGATCTGCCAACCGGAGCGACGCCGCGTTTGTTATGGGAAGTGAAAAACGCAGACGGTGATACCGTTGCGATTGGCAAGGGCGCCAGTTTCGAATTCTTGCCCGCACTGGCCGGTACTTACACTGCCACGCTGACTGCGACCGATAGTGAGAACGGGCTGGGCACAGCTTCGGTTTCGCTTGATGTGCAAGACATTCGCATCGTTCCCGATCCGGATCATCCCGGGCAATCAATTTTGATCCTGGGCGGTAGCCAGCTCAATGATGACATCAAGCTGCAAGACGTTCGTCGTCAGCCCAATTCAGTCGAAGTCCGTCACAGCCGTGGCGACGTATGGACGCGAACCACTTACGCTAACATCAGCCGCATCGATGTGTATGGTGGCGAAGGCAGCGATGACCTCGTGGCGGATCGTCGCTTGGCGATTCCAGTTCGCCTGTTTGGCGGTGCGGGTGACGACAAGATCCGTGGCGGTGCGGCAGACGACTTCCTCGACGGCGGTGCAGGCGACGATCGTTTGTATGGTTTCGACGGCGACGATGTTCTCGTCGGTGGCTGGGGAGCCGATCGGCTCGACGGCGGCGAAGGCGATGATTTGATGATCACCGAGTTCATGAGAACTAATGCCGGAAAGACTGACCCTGACGTGATCCTCGATCGCTGGTCGGGAACTGGTTTGTCGGTGGCTGATCGCTTGGCAACGTTGATCAGTGATCTCTCTAATGCGATCTCAAGTGACGGAGCGACGGACAATTCGGATGGCGATCGCGGCCAAGACGCGTTCTTCACCGAGTTGAGCGACGATCGTCGCGAGCGTCGCGGCGACAACGACCTCGTCACGCTGTTCTAATGTCGTTGAGGCTACGTGCTTCACCCTCCCAGCTTGCGTCGGGAGGGTCGGAAATCGAGCCTTCAGCGAGATTTCCGGGGAGGGCCCGGTGACACTGGACTTGCACGCTGTCATTTCTAATACTCCGAGGCTCCACCGGGCATACGCTAGTACATGCAAGTAGCTATGCTCGCCCGAGCGTGGATGGCTGCCGCGCAGATACGAATCACCACCTTCTGGCGAAGGTAGCTACGAGAAAATGCTTTGCAGCGTTCCGGTTGGATGCTGACGAAACCGTGGCTAGCGCCAAAACGGCTAACTCAAATCAGCAGCACGCTGCCGCGATTGAGGGTAAGATAGTAGCCTCGCCCTGACCAAATCCCACCCTCCCCGACGATGCACCCTGTGTCGCTTGCCAATGGTGCTGAGAAATCCCATGAAAAGAGCTCTCGCCCTCGTCGTGCTCGCCAGCATTCTGCCAAGCCATGCTGCCGCCGATGTCGTCGATTTCGTTCGCGATGTTCGGCCGATTTTCGAAAAACATTGCTATTCCTGCCACGGCGAATCGAAGCAAAAGAGCGGTCTGCGGCTGGATATCAAGTCCGAAGCGTTCAAAGGGGGCGATGGCTATGGCGAGCTGGTGGTTCCAGGCGACGTGGACGACAGCCCGCTGATTGAACTGGTTAGCACCGAAGACGAGGATTCTCGGATGCCGCCCGACGGCGAACCACTTTCGCCCGCCGAGATCGCGACCTTGACCCGCTGGGTCGAACAAAATGCCGTCTGGCCCGATGGAGTTGACCTTGCCGTCTTGGAAGATCGACTCGACCACTGGTCGTTCCATCCGATTGCGGACGCGGCTGCACCGGCCGTCGATGACAACGCATGGCCTCGCAGCGATCTGGACCGCTTTGTGCTCGCCCGCCTAGAAAGCGAAGGCCTCGCCCCCGCGCCCCCTGCTGATCCGCGTGTCTGGCTGCGACGAGTGACCTTGGATTTGACCGGCTTGCCACCGACGCCCGATGAAGTGGATGCGTTTTTGCAAGCGGTGGGCGTTGATGACACTGCCTACGAAGCCGTGGTGGACCGATTGCTACAATCGCCTCGTTACGGCGAACGCTGGGCGCAGCATTGGTTGGACGTTGTACGGTATGCCGACACGCACGGATTCGAAGTCAACACCGAACGACCAAACGCGTGGCCGTATCGTGACTACGTCATCGATGCTTTTAACAATGACACTCCCTATGACCAATTTATTCGCGAACAAATCGTTGGCGATGCATTGGATCAAAACGCCGCGACCGGATTTCTGATCACCGCGTCGGTGTTGTTGCCGGGACAGATCGGGAAAGACGAACCGTCAAAGCGTTTGGCACGGCAAGATTCGATTGATGAGATCGTCGTCAACATCAGCCAAACGTTTCTTGGTTTGAGCGTCGGTTGCGCACGCTGCCATGACCACAAATTTGATCCGATCTCACAACATGATTATTACGCGATGCAGGCGTTTGTTGCCGGCGTCGAATATGCCGATCGTGAACTTGATCCCGCCGATGCCAAGTCGCGACGCAGCGAGTCAGCGAAGCTGAAATCGGAATTGACCGACATCGATAACCAGCTTGCTCGCTTCACGCCGCTGGCTGGTTCGGGAGCCGCGCGTCCCGCGATCAATGCACGACTGAATACCGACCGTTTCGCCCCGGTGCGGACCAAGCGTGTGCGGTTCACGATCCACGCGACCAACAAGTTAGAACCGTGTGTCGACGAGCTGGAGATCTTTGACACCGAGGGCAACAATATCGCATTGGCCACTCGCGGTGCGACCGTCACATCGTCGGGGGACAGAACTCAAAAGAACCGTCACGAGCTGCGGTTTATCAACGACGGACGCTACGGCAATTCGCGAAGCTGGATGTCCAACCAGACTGGCAAGGGCTGGGTCGAAATTGAGTTGGCAGAAGAGGCAGAAATCGAACGTGTCGCCTGGGGACGCGATCGTGAAGGCAAATTCGCTGACCGTTTGGCGACTGAGTACACGATCGAAGTGGCGGACGAAAAAGGAGCGTGGATAACGGTCGCCGATGCGTCGGATCGAGCCCCGTTTGACGAGGGCAAGTCCAAGCCGACGACGTTTTCGACCGAAGGACTCGCCGCCGACGAAGCCGCTCAGGCGACCAAACTGCACCACCAGAGGACGGAGGTCGAGAAGCGGATTGCGAGATTGGCCGAGATTCCATTGGCGTTTGCCGGGAAATTCCGCACCCCCGACCCGATCCATTTGCTGCTGCGTGGTGACCCCGAACAACCTCAAGATGCTGTCCCAGCCGCCGTGCTCGCCTCGTTTGATTCGATTGCATTGCCGGGGGACGCGCCCGAGCAGCAGCGGCGAGCCGTGCTGGCGGACTGGATCACCGATCCCGCCAACCCGTTGACCGCTCGCGTGATGGTGAACCGCATTTGGCAAGGTCATTTTGGGATGGGGGTCGTCGAAACCGCTAGCGATTTTGGCCGGATGGGAACGAAACCAACACATCCCGAACTGTTGGATTGGATGGCACGCCAATTCATCGATTCAGGCTGGTCGGTCAAGCAGATGCATCGCACGATCGTCCTGTCAGCCACCTATCGGCAATCGACCCAGTTCGATGAGGATGCGTTTGCGACTGACGCCGACGGACGGTTGCTGTGGCGTTTCCCCACGCGTCGCTTGGATGCCGAAACGATCCGCGATGCAATGCTGATGACCGGCGGCCGACTGAATTTCAAAATGGGCGGACGCGGATTTAATCTGTTCAACCAACGTGGCGGTTTGTCAGGGTTCACTCCTGTCGAGTCATTCAGCGGCGACGGCCTCCGACGAATGATTTACGCTCACAAAGTCCGCCGCGAACGCGATGCCGTGTTTGGCGCGTTTGATTGTCCCGATGGCGGGCAGAGCACCGCTCGGCGAATCGAGTCGACCACGCCGATCCAAGCCCTGAATCTGTTCAACAGTCGTTTTACACTCGAGCAATCCGAAGCGTTCGCGACGCGAGTGAAATCTGAATCGAATTCGGACGAACTCGAGCCGCAAATTCGCCGCGTCTACCAGATTGCATTGAACCGCGAACCCGATGCGGAAGAGGTTTCTGATGCGATGCCCGTTGTCCGCGATTACGGACTGCAATCACTTTGCCGAGCCCTTTTTAACAGTAACGAATTTTTGTTCTTGCCCTGATTCGAAGAAATTTCGCTGATGAACGATCACGATCCAATGCACTCCCGCAGCGAATTCACGCCTCTGAATCGACGTGGGTTTCTGAGCAGCACCGCCTCGGCGCTGGGCTCGGTCGCGCTGCTCGATTTGCTCGGCGGCGGCACGGCCCAAGCAGCGTCGCCCGCGATCGATCCCGCTCGACCGTTTGTTCCGCGTGCTTCGCATTACCCCGCCAAGGCCAAAAATGTGCTGGTGATCTTTTGTGCTGGAGCGGTCAGCCAACTCGAGACGTGGGACTACAAACCCGAGCTGATCAAACAAGACGGCAAGCCGCTTGCCGGTGGCCCGGCGGTGACGTTTCAAGGACCGGCCGGAGACCTAGCTCGACCTCAATACAAGTTCCGGCAGCGCGGTCAAACCGGAAAATGGGTCAGCGATATGATCCCGCATCTGGCCGAATTGACTGACGACATCGCGTTCATTCATTCGCTAACGAGCAAGAGCAACACGCACGGGCCGGCCGAAAATTTCCTCTCGACCGGCAATATTTTGGACGGTTTCCCGAGTCTCGGTTCGTGGGCGACGTACGCGCTGGGCAGTGAGAATGCGAACTTGCCCGCTTACGTGGCGATCCCCGATCCTCGCGGCGTTCCTCAAAATGGATCGAACAATTGGGGACCGGGTTTTCTGCCCGCCGCATTCCAAGGCACTCCGCTGAGTTCAAAGAATCCGATTCGGCATCTGACGGCCGACGGCGTTGCCACGGACGCCGACCGAGCGACCCGTTCGTTATTGCAGCGGATGAACGAACGGCATCACGACCAACATCCCGGCAACGGAAAATTGGCGGCGCGAATCGCCAGCTACGAATTGGCGGCGCGGATGCAATTGAGTGTTCCTGAGATCAGTGACCTGAGTACCGAGCCGGCACATGTGCTTCGCAGTTACGGCGCCGACGATGAATCCAATCCAACGCGAGCCGCTTTCGCACGCAACTGTATCCTCGCGCGGCGGATGATCGAGCGTGGCGTTCGCTTTGTCCAAGTGTTCAACGGCGCCTACGCCAGTGGTGGCGAGTTGAACTGGGATGGACATAGCAAATTAAAAGAACAATACGACAAACACGCCGCGATCTTGGACCAACCCACCGCCGCATTGATCAAAGACATGAAGGCACGCGGTCTGCTAGACGATACGTTGGTGGTATGGTGTACCGAGTTTGGCCGCATGCCATTTTTTCAAAAGGGAGCGAAGGGACGCGACCACAATCCCGATGGCTTTACGTGTTGGTTAACCGGAGCCGGAGTGAAGCCCGGCGTCAGCCACGGCGTGACCGATGAACTGGGCCAGAAGGCGGTGCAAGACATCCGCCCGTTATACGATTTCAATGCCACGATCCTGCACCTGTTGGGCCTCGATCACGAGCGATTGACTTTCGAGCACAATGGAGTCCAGCGCCGACTCACGAACGTCGAGGGCGACGTGATCCACGAAGTCCTAGCGTGAGCAGCGATTCTGTCACCTCTCCACCAACTTTGGAGGTTGTTAAGATACAATCCGGCGTTGTGTGAGTGTGCTGTCACCTCTCCCAAACGCAGTTTGGGAGAGGTCGAGCAGAGCCTTCAGCGATGCTCGGGTGAGGGCCGACCGAGCAAGTATGGCCAGCTTCTACCGGCCGGAGTCTCATAACAAATTCTCCTCCAACCGTAAGGTCGTGCAGCGTTAGAATCTCACCGTAGCAACCACCTGCTTCACCCTCCCAGCTTGCGTCGGGAGGGTCGGAAATCGAGCCTTCTGCGAGATTTCCGCACAAGGGCTGGTGACACTGAACTTGCACGTTGCATTATAGAAATACGCGAGCCTTAATCGCTGCACTACCAAGACGTTGGTGTGTCGTGATTTCTGGTTGCGTTGGTGTACTGCCATCTCTTCACCAACTTCGAAGACTGCTGGTGTAGTAGCAATCGAGTAGGCCGGAGGCCGACACACTGACGTGTATTTCGAATCCGAAGCGGAAGTCGTCAACGGCTGATTGATCTAATCCAAGTGCAAGTCGCACGGTGAGCCGTGGGCCGTAAGGCACCGGGTACCGCGTGGGACCCGGCCGCTCACGCGTCGCGGCTCACAAAATCGACACGTCGCCAAGACTTCCGATCCACGGCGAGCTTCCCCAGAAACTCATGATGAGACGGTTGGATCACCAGTGAATGCCCCCCAAGGCCGGAGGCCGACACACTGACGTGCATTTCGAATCCGTAGCGGAAGTCGTCAACGGCCGATTGATTTAATCCAAATGCAAATCGCACGGTGAGCCGTGGGCCGTAAGGCACCGGGTACCGCGTGGGACCCGGCCGC
>CAXBHV010000048.1:0-13619 GCA_963974855.1 uncultured Rhodopirellula sp.
GCCCAGTCGGTTTGTTTGCCGTCTCCGCGATTGTTGACCACGATGCCCATTGGCGCCCAAGCCGGCAGCGAAATCGAAGTCACTCTCAGCGGCGATTCCATCGATGACGCGAGCGAACTTGTCTTCTCGCATCCCGGTATCACCGCAAGACCGAAGCTCGACGAAGTGGGCAAAGTCGTTCCCAAGCAATACGTTGTCACGATTGCAGCGGATTGTCCTGCCGGCATTCACGAAGCTCGTGTGATGACGCCGCTTGGTCTTTCCTCGTCACGTGTCTTTTCAGTCGACACGGTGGCCGAAGTCGTTCAGACCGAACCTTCGACGACCCCGGAAACGGCATTGCCAGTGGCGATCAACTCGATTGTCAACGCGACGATGCCGGTGCGTGGCGTGAACCATTACCGATTCGAAGCCAAAAAAGATCAACGTGTCATTGTCGACTGTGCCGCACGCGGTATCGACAGCAAGTTGAATGCGGTGGTGATCATCGCGGACGCCGCCGGTCGCGATTTGTTGGTCGAGCGTCGTGGCGACTTGCTCGACTTCGTCGCTCCCGAGGACGGCCAATATATCGTGAAAGTCCACGAATTGACGTTCAAAGGGGGGGCCGAGTATTTCTATCGCTTGGCAATTCGAGAGCTTCCTGCAGGCGAGCGACCATTGCGGATGGCGGGGACCGAAGAAGTCAATGCGTTTTCTTGGCCACCTGTTGGTCTTTCACGAGAGGCTAAAGTCGCTGAGGTCGAACCTAACGATGGAAAGGGCGAGGGCCAGGCGTCAGCGGTTCAATCGATCACGCTGCCGTGCGACATCGCGGGAACGTTTTTCCCTGCCGCGGACGTCGATGTGTTCGAGTTTGCTGCAAAGAAAGGGGAAACATGGTGGGTCGAAGTTGCTTCGGAGCGACTCGGTCTACCCACCGATCCGACGATGCTCGTGCAACGAGTTGTTGAAAGTGATGCCGAGGGCTCGAAGAGCGAATCCCTTGTTGACGTCATCGAGCTAGCCGATATTCCAAGTCCGGTAAAAGTATCCGGTAACAACTACGCCTACGACGGTCCTCCGTACAACGCAGGCACATCCGACATTCTTGGCAAAATTGAGATCTCCGAAGACGGTCGGTATCGGGTGCAACTGCTAGATGCATTTGGCGGCACTCGCAGCGACATTCGCAACCGTTACCGGATGATCATTCGCAAAGCCGAGCCCGACTTTGCACTCGTCGCGTGGGCCCTGCACATGGGACTGCGTAACGGCGATCGCAACGCGTTGTCGAAACCAATGTCGCTGCGACCCGGCGCGACGATGGCTCTGGAAGTCGTCGCGTTTCGTCGCGACGGTTTTGACGGTGACATCGAATTGTCGATGCAAGAGCTTCCTGATGGTGTGTTCGCACAAGGTTTAAAAATTCCTGCCGGGAAATCACGAGGCATCATGTTGGTCACCGCAGACGAAGGTGCACCCGCGGGCTGGGCCAATGCAAAGTTCGTTGGCCAAGCCGAGATTGACGGTAAAGCGATTAGCCGCCCTTGTCGCTTGGCGTCGATGGCGTGGCCCGTGAAGGACGCATGGTCCGAAATCCCCAGTCCGCGACTGGTTGGCGATGTGTCCGTTTCGGTCGGCAGTGCCGAAGTTGCCCCGCTGACGATTCAGCCCGCAGCCGACGCAACGATCGAAGTGGTGGCTGGCGAATCGGTCACGATTCCGCTGACCCACCGCCGCCGCAGCGAATTTTCCGGAGCAACGGTCGCGATGCAAACGATGGGGGGCGGGTTTGAGAGTCATCCTAAATTCGACTTGCCGCTCAATGACGATCACTCGGAAGTGACGCTCGACTTGGCAAAGCTGAAAACGGCTCCCGGCGATTACTGGATCGCCTTTTACGGAAGTGCTGTGGCAAAATATTCACCGGCATCGCTGGCCCCTGACTTGCTTGACGATGCAAAGCTCACCAGCGAACCTGCAAAGAAGCCCTCTACTACCGACATCGCCGATATCGTGGTGTCCAAACCGATCGCGATTCGCGTCCTACCCGCGGAGAAGAAATGAGACGTCTTTCACAACCCGATCACGATGCTCAAACGATTCAGCAGGCTCATTGTCCAGGACCGCTTGGCAATGTGCTGGCGACTTGCAACGGGAAACGCGGATCGTCTCGCCGGAGTTTTATGCGGATGGGGATCGCTGGCTTTGCCAGTCTCAGTCTGCCGAGCGTGATGCGAATTCGTGCTGCAAGCCCCACGACGTCGCGGCAAAAAACGTCGGTCATCATGGTTTGGAAACCAGGCGGTTGCTCTCACATCGACACCTACGACCCCAAACCGAATGCGGGCACCGAATATCGTGGCCCTTTCGGCACGATTGGAACTAAGATTCCGGGCGTCCGATTCACGGAACTGTTGCCAAAACAAGCCGCGATTGCGGACAAGTTCACGGTGCTGCGAAGCATGCATCAAACCGCCGGCGGACATCCAGCCGGTTCCATGCAATTGCTGTCGGGCGACTCCGACACGCGTGACAAACCGAAACCACGGCTTCCCGATTGGATGACGGTGGCAAACTATCTGCGTGCTCAAGAGGAAGCGACGCGAACGAATCCGTTGCCGCGATATGTCGGTGTCAATATGTCAAACGAATATATTGGCCCGGCGTACATAGGTGAAACCTATTCGCCATTCTCTGTCACTGGCGATCCGAATGCCCCAAACTTCGTCGTTCCCAACATCGGATTGACCGATTCGCGTGAAGTCGAACGTCTGAGTCGGCGAATCGATTTGCGACAGAAGCTCGATACGATGACACGAGCGTTTGACCAATACGGTGAACTTGGCGCCCTTGATGAGTTCGAAACGCAAGCGATGACACTGCTGACGAATCCTCAAACCAAGCGGGCCTTTGACCTCAGCGAAGAAGACGATGCGACTCGCGATCGTTATGGGCGCAATACCTGGGGGCAACAATTGTTGCTCGCTCGCCGTTTGGCCGAAGCGGGTGTCGAGGTACTGACCAGCAGCCTGCGCGGTCCACTATGTGACCGTGTTCAGAATTGGGACGACCATGCCGTCAACCATCACGTATTCGACGCGATGCGTTTTCGCGCCGCAGCGTACGATCAAGCCGTGACCGCACTGATCGAAGATATTTATGAGCGAGGATTGGATGAACGTGTGATGGTCGTCGTCACCGGCGAGTTCGGTCGTACTCCGAAGATCAACTATCAACCCAGCACCGGAGCCGGTAACGCCAGCGCCGCTGCAGGCACCAAGCAACCTGGCCGCGATCATTGGCCGCGAGCGTTCTCGAACATCTGGGCTGGCGGCGGAATTCAAACGGGCCAGTGCATCGGGGCGACGGACAAACGCGGCGAAGATGTGATCGAGCGTCATTGCGGTCCCGGCGACCTCTTGGCAACCATCTATCATCACCTAGGAATCGATGCGTCCAAAGTGTTCATCAAAGATTTTAACGGCCGTCCGACGCCAATCGTCGATCACGGCAAACCGATCCCCGAGTTAATTAGGGCTTAGCTGGCTTTCCCAACGCTGAGAACCAATTAGCGGCGGCAAGTCACGTCAATTGCGTTTTGTTGCGACGCTCGCCAGAGCGTGGATAGTAGCGGCGCAAATGCGAATCACCACCTTCTGGCGAAGGTAGCTACGATATTTCCTTCTGACCGATTTTCCTCGCCTACCGTCATGCACACCATCCTCCGACATTGCCGCAATTTGATCTGGCTCGCGTGTAGCGTCGCGTTCGCGTGTGCTCCCTCGTTCGCTGACGACGCTCCGGTAAGTTTCGAGCTCGATATCCAACCGATTCTCACCGCCCATGGCTGCAACTCGGGCGCATGTCACGGTAAGCAGCGTGGTCAAAACGGATTTCAGCTCTCGCTGCTTGGCTTTGACCCTGAATTCGACCACGCTGCGGTCAGCCGTGATGCGCGTGGTCGACGCATCTTCCCTGCGTCCCCTGAGAACAGTTTGTTGCTGCTAAAGGCGACTGCCGAATTGCCACACGGCGGTGGCCGCAAAATCGAGCGAAACTCGGATGGCTACCAAATGTTGGCACGGTGGATCCGCCAAGGTGCACTTCGTCGCGTGGAAGGAGAGCCGACGCTCGAAAAAGTAACGCTCGATCGAGATTCCTTTTCGCTTACGCCATCGGAAACTCAATCGCTACGAGTCACGGCCCACTACAGCGACGATTCGACACGAGACGTCACTCGGTTGGCGACCTATTTGTCCAATGACGACGCCGTGGTTTCAGTCGACGCAAACGGTGTGATCCAAGCTGGTTCGCTGCCCGGGGAAACCGCTGTGATGGCTCGCTATATGTACCACATCGAAGTGGCTAACGTGGTGATCCCGCAAACCGAACCGCTGCCGCCCGCCGTCTTTGCGTCACTTGAGCGAAACGGATTCATCGACGAACTGGTTTATGAGAAGTTGCAGAATCTCGGGATTGAGCCCTCGCCAGTGGTCGACGATCATGTTTTCTTGCGGCGTGTTAGCCTTGATTTGATTGGTCGGCTACCGACGGTCGAAGAAGCCCGAGCGTTTCTCGATGGCAGCGAAAGCGAGACTCCGGCCGAGCGAAGGGCCAAGCTTGTCGATCAACTGCTCGAGCGACCCGAGTTTGCGGATCATTGGGCCGGTTATTGGGCCGATCTGCTGCGTCCGAATCCCTACCGCGTTGGCATCAAGGCGGTGATGAATTATGACAATTGGATTCGCCAGCAGTTTCGTGACGAGGTGCCCTACGACACCTTTGTTCGAAAACTGGTGACCGCGAAAGGAAGCACCTGGCAAAACGGAGCTGCCACCCTTTATCGTGACCGACGCAGTCCCGATGAGGTGGCCACGATGGTTAGCCAGCTGTTCCTGGGCATCCGATTGGACTGTGCCAAGTGCCATCACCATCCGTTCGAAAGATGGAGCCAACAAGACTTTTACCAATTTGCCGCCTACTTTGCCAAAGTCGGCTACAAAGGCACCGGACTGTCGCCGCCGATCTCCGGTGGCGAAGAAGTTGTCTTTACTTCAAGCAAAGGGTCCGTATTGCACCCGCTGACAAACGAAACAATGTCGCCAACGCCGTTATTTCAGGTCGCGGGGATTGAGACAACGGACGCATCCCAAAGCGACAACGGGGCACCGATCGATCCACGCGCTGCCCTCGCCCAATGGATGACGTCCACCGACAACGACTTCTTTGCCAAAGTCCACGTCAATCGCACTTGGGGGATCCTGATGGGCCGCGGATTGGTCGAACCGGTTGATGATCTACGCACCACCAACCCCGCAACCAATCCAACGCTGCTGAGTGCATTGGCCAAGGATTTTCAGGCGTCTGGGTACGATTTCAAGCAACTATTGAAGACGATCACGTTGTCGCAAGTCTACCTGCATAGTTCCGAGCCGACGGCGTCCAACGTCGCGGACCGGTTGAACTATTCGCGTCATTATCGCCGCCGATTGCGAGCCGAAGTGTTGCTAGACGCGGTGGCCGATGTGACGCAGACCACGGAGACGTTTCAGGCGATGCCGCCTGATTCACGAGCCAACCAAGTTTGGACGACACGCGTCAATTCAATCTTTCTCGATACTTTTGGCCGACCCAACGAGAACCAGGATCCGCCGTGCGAACGGACGCCCGATTCGACTGTTACACAATCGCTTCACTTGATGAACTCACAACAACTCGACCAGCGTGTTCGTTCCGACTCGGGACGCGCCGCAAGGTTGGCGGAAAATCAAAAATCGCCGCAACAGATCGTCGACGAACTTTACTTAGCCACTTTCACGCGTTACCCGACCGCAGACGAACGCGACTACGCCATCGAGCTGATCACGAAGGCAGCGGATCGCCGTGGCGTGATCGAAGATTTGATGTGGGCGATGCTGAATGCCCCAGAATTCTCAATCCTGAACTAGGTACGGATACATGAATCTAAAACAACATCGCAATTGTGACGGCATTACTCGCCGCGACGGACTGAAACTCGGACTGCACGGTTTGATCGCCGGAGGGTTGGCCGGTGCGCTGCGTGCGACATCGGCTTACGCCTCGGAAACGCCTCCGTCGCTACTGAAACGACAAGCGGACGCCTGCATCCTGATTTGGATGGATGGGGGGCCGAGTCATTACGAGACGTTTGATCCGAAACCCGAAGCACCGATCGAAATTCGAGGCAAGTACGAGCCGATCGCAACGCAAACCCCCGGCATCCAGTTTTCGGAACCGATGAAACGGTTGGCAGCAATTTCGGATGATTTGGCGATCGTCCGTTCGATCCGGCACGATCAAGGCAATCATGGCGCCGGCAATCATTACATGATGACCGGTGCCCCACCGCGAATCCCCGTGGGCTGCGGTGCGTTTGTTAGCTTTCACCCCAGTTTAGGCAGCGTGGTGTCGCACCAAGTCGGTGCCCCGGATGGCATTCCCGCCTACTTTTCGATCCCCAGCATGTCTCGCTCGGGAGGTCCAAATTTCCTCGGCGCCAAGCACGCTCCGTTTGTGGTTCCCGACAATCCGAACAGCTCGTCGTTTCAAGTCCGCGATGTGACGATCCCAAGCGGGTTGACCGACGAACGGTTCACATCACGTCAGGACATCCGTAATCAGATCGACAAATTGCGACGGATCAAAGACGCGGCCGCTGGCGATCCCGTGATGGCAGCGGACGAGTTTTACGCGCAAGGCATGGAATTGGTCAGTAGCCCCCAATCGCAAGCCGCGTTTGACATCCACGCCGAGCCTGAGAAGGTACGAGACGCCTACGGCCGCAACACGTTTGGACAGCAAGCACTGTTGGCACGTCGTTTGGTCAGCGCCGGGGTGCCCTTTGTCACCCTAGTGCAAGGAGGTTGGGACCATCATACCGACCTATTTGACGCCTATGACAAAAAGATGCCGTCATTCGAGGCGACAATCGCAGCGCTCGTCACCGATTTGAAGGACCGCGGCATGTTGGAGCGAACCTTGGTGATCGCGTTGGGCGAGTTTGGACGCACACCAAAGATCAACGATCGCGGTGGACGCGATCACTGGTCCAACGCCATGAGCGTCATGTTCGCTGGAGGTGGAACCGCAGGTGGCCAAGTGATCGGAGCGACCGATCGGCACGGCTACGCGGCGGTCGAGCGAGTACTGTCACCCGAGAATTTTGTCTCGACTGTTTATCGGAAACTTGGCATCGATCCAGGACAAATGCTGCATTCGCCCGAAGGCCGACCGGTGCACTTGGTCAGCGACGCCACACCGATCTCGGAACTGATGAGCTGATGCGAAACCTTCTCAACTCACGCCCACCCGTCACATCATTTTCTAGTGGTGGGGAGCAAGTCGTTCGGTCCTCCCCACCTCGCATGCACGTTTCACCTCTCTGCGAACTTTGCCTTTCTAAAGTCGCGAGTTTCAGCCACGGAGTGGCGGCAGCATGTAGCCTGGGGCGTAAGCCCCAGGTAAACGAAGGAAATATTGATGCAAAGCCCCGGAGGGGCGACAGAAAACTTACGCTTCGAGTTATGATTTCCCTAAACCGGATGCTCGCTAGAGTTTCTGGTATCCCGTTCGTTTCGCTATTACTCAGCGCTGCCCTTTGCTCGGTTGCGTCCGCCCAAGTTCAACTCGATCGCTTCTATCCTCCCGTTGTCTCTGTTGGCAATAAAACCACATTCAAAGCGGAAGGCAAATTTCCTAAGTGGCCCGTGAAAGCGATTGTAGATCGCGACGACGTTGAGCTGACTGTCGAAAAGGATTCGGGGCAACTCAGCGTCAATCTTTCCGCGGATGCCACGCCCGGTATCGTCTGGGTGCGTCTCGTTGACGACACCTCTGCATCGAAGCTTGTGCCATTGTTGATTGAGCCCTCGGCAACGCTCGAGGAAGTTGAGCCCAACCAGAAGATCGCCGAAGCTACCGCGGTGACTCTACCCATGGGTGTTTACGGTCGGCTTGCCAAGTCCAACGAGATAGACACGTACCGTATCCAGGTAACAAAAGGACAAACGTTTGTCGCAACCACGTTTGCCCATCGACCGCTGGGTTCTCCCATGGACGCCGTCATGCAGTTGGTCGATGAGCAGGGCAACGTGATTGCTCAAGCGGATGATGATCGGGGAATCGACCCGCAATTGGTTTATGTCGCTGATGAAGACCGCGAGCTCTTTGTGCGGATCTTTGCCTTTCCCGAAGTCCCCACCGGAACCATCGGATATGCCGGTTCGTCGACGTTTGTCTACACCATCCGGATGACCAACGACGCCTACGTCGACCATGTATTACCACTTGTACTGCCCCCGAATGCAGTGGCTTCCGACAGTACCGCATTTGGTTGGAATTTGCCACCTAAGTACGATCTGCAACAGCGGGCTGCCACACAGCACTCGCCCCTGATCGCACACATTCCTTCGACACTCGGATGGCAATGGCAAACGTCGCTACCGCATGATGCCGACGTGATCGCGGAAACAGAAGACGAAGCATTCGCGACCACTCCGTCACTGCCGTGTATATTTTCAGGGCATATCAGCAAGCCGAACGATGTCGATCGGTTACGTTTCAAGGCAAAGGCATCCACGCGGTACAAAGCGGTGGTGCACTCGCGAGGGTTTGGATTCCCGCTCGACTCACAGCTTCGTGTTGTCAACGTTGCCGACGACAGTGAACTTGCCAACAACGATGACGTATCGCGAGGGCAATACGACTCGGTGGTCGAATTCACCAGCAAAGGCGACAACGAATTAGAACTTCAGGTATCGGATCTGGTCGATGGCCACAGTGCACGACACGCCTATAGCGTCGTGATTAGTGAAGCCTCACCCACCGTGGAGCTGACGGTCAGCGAAGACCATTTTGCGACAAACAAAGAAGGCACCGTCGAGATCCCCATCACGATTGTCAGGAAGCACGGTTTTGCTGAAGAGTTGACGATCACCGCCGAGGACTTGCCCGAGGGTATCCGCGCTGAGGCTGTTGTCTCCCAAGCAAAAGGGGACACATCGAAGTCGGTCAAATTAAAAATGGTCGTCGACAAGACGACGACCTTTCAAGGCCCCTTCCGAATCATCGCCCGCCCAACTTCTGCCGCCGATAAAACGCCACTCTCCACCACGTTCACGGCAACGCACTCGCTACAAGACGCAGTCACGACCCAAATCCTCTGGCTAACCGCTTCTGCCGCCAAGGAGTGATATGCGGTTGCAAACCGATTTTGCAAACGTTCGCAAATAAATTTGCCATTTCAAAATGTTTCCCGAATGACATGAACCCTCCGGTGGCGTTTGGGCCGTTCCGCTAGAGCTTTACTGGAATGGGCGTAGGTCGACCGCCAGCTTTGGAGGTAGCGGACGAGGCGACGAGTCTTAGCGACTTAGTGGCACGACGGGACTCGTAGCCTCGTCCACTACAGAGAAAACACTTCACCGGTGTGACAATGTTCTGTCCACCTCTTCCCGGACTTGGTCCGGAGCGAGTTAGTTGTCTGCAAATCGCGAAGCGAAGGCATTTCTGATTAGAGAGAATCCATTGTCCTTAATCTTCTTCACGGTTGTTCGTTCATCAATCGTCCGAATACTCAGCTAGCGGATTGCTGGTAAAGACGAGTCGCTCGCCGTCCGGCGAGACACCGCTACTGAAATTTTCGTGAAAGAGGTTCTGGCCTGGAATCAGTTCGTCTGGTTCGATTGGATCGCGAGGCACGAATACTAATTGGTGTCCCCCGGTATCATCGTTACGTCGAGAAACGAAGATACGTTTTCCGTCCGGATGCCAGCCTAAATCGCAAGTATAGCGACTGTCTCGTCGTAGTACCGTTAAACCTTGATCCGAGCCCGCCGTATTGACGACGACAATTTGGTATTCATTGTCAACCTTTGATTTACCGCGAAAAACGAATTCGCTGCCGTCGGGTGACCACGCGCCATTCCACTGGATCTCGCTGAACAGGTTTGCATGAGCGCCAACGAGCAGCGGGGCTGGTTGATCGCTTGTTACATCCATGACATACAGATTGGGCACGACCTTTCCGTCAAGCGACGCGTAGTCGATAAACACGAATCGTTTTCCGTCACGCGAAAGTTTGATTGAATGACCGCTTCGCCGGATCAATTGGCGGTCGCTGCCGTCCACGTTCATCGTCATCAGCCCATCGTTACAGGTAAACGCCAAACGTTTTCCATCGGGAAAAAAGGTTGGCATTGATCCCTGGCCCAGATCGCGTAGGCTCGTCCCATCCGCATTCACCAATATCACATGCGAACTGCGAAAACCATGGTTGAATGTATCAAAAGCGATTCGCGTTCCATCGGGCGAAAACTTCGGCGATCCATGGCCGCCCAGTCCCGGAATATCCCCAGCAACCTGTCGATCCTCTGTCCCGTCGATTTTAATGGAATGCACTCTGCGAAACTGTTTTTTGGATCGATCGGTTAGCAGAAGCTTGTCGGCTCGGATCGAAAACCGATCTAAATTGACATCGAGTGCTTGCCGATTGGCCGAGAAAACTGCGACCTTTAATCCCCAGGGCTTCGTCGGCTTATCCCCGGTCTCGAAACTTGCGATCACTTGGTAGTCATCCGACGCGCTATCGCGGCACAGTATATGCGTCATGACCCCACGTCGTGCGATCCGAAGTCCGCTGTAGCCGAAGTCGCTAGAGACCGTTTCGCGAAACCGTTCTTTGTTGTCGCGAACACCACGGGCACTCAGTGACGAACCTCCGTTGGCGTTCGTTTTATAAATAATTTGCAGTTCAAGTTTTTCGTTTGGTGAAAACGGTACAACCAATCGCACTTCGCCGGCTTCTCCCGCAGCGGATTGCACTGGGTCGAGTTCAGCCGTCACATCGAAATCCCCCAGCATTTGTAACTGGACAGCAATCTCAGCGGGAGTTTTGGGGTTGGATGTTTTCGAGATCGCGATCCCCTGCGGTCCCTGCTGTAGTGTCGCTCCAGCGTCGCGAATTTTCAAAAGTCCAACCATCGCGGCGATGTCCGACAAATCCGGAGCAAACGTAGCAGGCAACTTATCTCGCGTGTCATTCAACCTTGGTACCAAATCGGAATCGGTATCCGGTTTGGAAAAGGTCTTCACCACACTGCTTGCCAGGGCAATCATTTTGCCATCACGCGACCATTCGCCGCCGGCGACTGCAGCCATGCGGCGTTTCTCGAGCAGCGGATGTTCACACGGACTTCCATCGCGGTGGATCATGAACATCGACATGCTGCCATAGGCTGGATCGCTGTCGCCGAACATGATCCGGTCTCCGTCGGGGTGCCAGGCGATGTTAGCGTAGTTGCCGCCCGTCAAAAGGGTCTCAAAGAGTTGCTGTGATCCATTGACGCTGACGACCGCCAATTCACGTTGGCCGGTCTGACGATTGCTACCCACGAAACAGAGTTCTTTGCCGTCGGCGGACCAATCGAAATTCCAGTAGATTTGGGAATAGCGTTCTGCGAGAGGTCCCGTGAGCAACGGGCGTTTCTGATTCGTTTTTAAATCGAGTACGAACAGATTGTGTCCTCTGGTGTCATTGTCGGTAAAGGCAACTTGGACGCCGAGCGGCGAAATTTGGATGCCCCATCCCGATTGGCTGATGACACGACGGTTGCTGCCGTCAAGGTTCATCATCATCATCCCCTCGAGCGACGAATACGCGATCTGTTTCCCATCAGGCGTAAAGGTCGGCATCAATCCCAGCCCCAGGTCACGTAGACCGGTACCGTCAATGTTCACGATAAAGATGCGGGCTGACCGCGAGGATCCGGTCCACGTGTCAAAGGCGATCTTGGTCCCATCGGGTGAAAATTCGGGAGATCCATGGTTGCCCAAGTCGTCAATGCCTTTGGTGATCTGTCGGATCTGGTTGCCGTCAGCGCTTGCAACAAAAATTCGGTTTTCACCGTCCGTTGCTCCGATTTGCGATAGCTGTTCGGAACGAATTTCGATCTTTCGCCAATTCACCGTGGCAAGCTCGGCACGCTGTGCTATCGTCACCAATCGTATTTTCTGGGTCGGTGTGTCTGGTACTTCATAAGTTTCAAGGTGACGGAATTGCGAACTCGTGTCGTCCTTGATCAACAAGTGCAATTGTTTCCCGCGACGCGCAATCCGCATCGTTCCTGATGTCGATTCCCATCCCAACGGTTTGTTGACGACGGTTGGTCCGCCGTTGGGATTTTCCGTTTGCAACACCGAATTGATGACTCGCTTGCCACCACCGTGTTCGTCGCGAGAGAGACGAGCGCTTACCGCATTCGCAGAGACAAAAGGCACAATCAGTCTGGCCATCGCCACTTCGCCTGACTCGACCTTTAGATCGCTGTAGTCCAGCGAGACATCGAAATCTCCTTGCATTTGCAAATTGCAAACGATCGAGGACTGAGTCCACTTGTCCGGACTGCGGATTGCAAATGACACCCCTTCGCTGGAACGAGTGATGGTCGCATTTTGTTTCCCCTCGATCGCGAAGAATTCATTTGGCAATCCATCGCGTGTGAAGTCGTGTGAAAATTTCGACTCCAACTGATCACGCGTGGCATCGAGTTGAACCACCGTCTGGTCCGCAAGCGGTTGGCGATCGAGCGTAGGCAGCTGCGAGGGCCAATCACCTCGAAGCATCACCTCTTTCACACGCGCCGACGACTGATCTGCGTAATAAAACAGCCCAAATGTACGGTGATTGCTGGGGTCGAGTTTTGAAGTGTAGACTAATTCGTCATTCAACTTCAAATCACATGTATCGCCACGCAATTTTACTTCCATAGAGTTCCAATCGTTGTTTCGCAGCAAAACGCTTGGAGCAGTCCGTTGGTCCCCGATTTCCAGTTTTCTGTTGACTTTGTTAGCAAACATTTCGTCGTATCTGCCATCGGTGATAGCGTGAACGGCAACGCCATCGGCCTCAAGTACGAAGGCCGTCTGGTTCAGCGCCGGAGCGACAATGGTTTCGCCGTCGCTGTAGAAAAACTGATATCGAATCGAGCCGTCTTCGGACAAGGGACGTTGATAGTACAACGCTTGTTCCTCGCCGGATCCCGCTGACTTCGTGCCACGTTGGCCGACGATTTCGCCATCCTGTTGTCGCCAAGTTGAGTTCGGATCGGCTGGGTTGCGATGGTAGTAGGATCGCCAACCGAATAGGCCCTGGCTATCGAGTCGGACTTCGGCCGGGATTGTCGGGTTGCCTGTGATCCGCAAATCACGCAAGCGTGTCGATTGATTGTACCCTTGACGAATCGCGATCCATGGGAATCCGGGAAGTACCGGCTGCTGAAGCACTTGACGTCCGTTTGCGAACACGGTGCACACTCCGTCTTTAACAGCGCAACGTTGATGTAACAGATAGCCCTCGGTCGACAGGCTCGGCATGATCTTCAACACGTCAAGGTTTCCGCCAATGGGGCCGTGATTGATCTGCCAACCCGTAAGCTGATAACAATGACCGCCAATCAAAACTTGGCACCCGGTCATGTTGTTCAGTGTATGCTGTATTTCAAACTCAAATTCACCGTCGACTGGATAACGGTAAAAGACTTGTTCCAGACCATGGCCGCCGATGGACTGGATCTCCCCTGGCGTTGCGATCCATTCAGCATGGGCAACTCCGGCCG
>CAXBHV010000049.1:0-13604 GCA_963974855.1 uncultured Rhodopirellula sp.
TCATCGGCAAGCATGTCGCCAAGCACGGTCCATTCGCATCCATTGACGATAAAGCGAACCCGAGTCATCGTCAGATTAACGTGTTTTTCTGTGTTTTTCTTCGATTTCTGTCCGTTCTCGAACGCAAGCAAGTGTTGCTCAATTAACGAACGTTTCCGTTGATTGATCCCCTCTTGCTCCAAATCAATCAAGCCGTCGCGACGCAATTTTGCCTCGGCCTCCACCTTGTTGGCAAGTTGCTGGGTAAGTCCTTTATCCGTGAACCCTTTTCGCATTCGAGGCTTCCCTTGCTCGTCAATGAATTCAAAGTGCCACGCGGCACCTCGCTTGCCCTTGTCGCGTCCACGCTTAAAAACCGATGCCATGTCCGTCTCTCTCCGATGTTGAAAGCCGTTGAATTAAATATTGAGTGACCAACTATTTCGGTCTGGACGGGACGGGGCAACCTTGGTCGATCCATTGTCGAATCTCAGATAGACGCCAACGGACACTTCCTCCGAGCACAACTGGTGGTGGAAGCTCCCCCGCACTTTTTAGTCGGTAGAGAGTTCGTTCAGATACGGCGAGCACTCTCGCAAGCTCGCGGGCACTAACGAGTTCGACTGCAAGTGCTTCTGCATCGGAACTCGCAACTGTGCGTAAGTGGGCGCTGCTCATTGTGCTTCCTTGTCGTTGTCTTCTTTGCCGTGGAAGTAGATCCATTCGTGTGCCAGTTCGACAACCTTGCAAACGAGCGGCAGGTCATCGCGACCGTACCGAGTGGACTCCTGCCAAACGTCGCCGTTCTTGAACAGGCGAATAATCGTAACGGCGTGCCGCACGCCAGATTTTGTTTCATTCTTCCAGACGGATGCTTTGATCAATCCCATGCGGATCGTATGAACGGGAGGACGACTCATGATTGGACTTCTTGAATTAGGATGTTGCTCGCGAGATTGATGCACGAAAAGAATTAAAAAACGAGGGGCCGACAACACTTAATGTATGTTCGTTGCCGGCCCCTCAAAAACCTTTGCTTGCGCATTGGGCGAAACTCGTGGTAGTCTTCACCTGAATCGCTCGATCGGTCACCCGTTCGTGGCAATTCAATGGTAAGGAGTTACCGATGGAGTTTCAAAAAACCGACGTGGAGTCGATTTGCTCTTGTCCACGTCAGAACCTTCACTGGAAACCCATGAAAAACCGACTGTCGTCATCAACAAATTATTTCGATGACAGTCGCACTGTGGTGTAGGAACTATCTGGCTCTGTGATGACCCAGAAACGAACTTGATCTCGATCGTCGTAGGCGGACAAAAGCTTGTCACCCACGGGCAATGCGAAATCGTTCGCTTCACGAACTTCGTCACAGACCAAACCCCAATCGCCCTTCCGGTGCCGTTGCAGGGCAATGGAAATATCGATCGGGTTCAGCTTTTTTGAAGCTGACGCTGCAACAAAGACTGGACCAGTCTCAACAACCTTGGAGGTTTCAAATGTATTCATCATTTGGAACCTCTTTTTTTTCGACCAACGCTTGGGGCCTTGGCCTTCATTCCTTCATCCATGGCGTGTCCTGGAACCACCTCGTGAACATCGAGCGCACTCTGGTCTCGAATCCACGACATTGCGTCTTCCAGCACTTTCCCCACGCAAGGCAAGTCCGAGTAATTGAACGACTGTGAGTCTTGCCAATCCCCTTTCTCATCTTTGTAGGATCGGCTTGCAGTCACGTTGTACCAAGGCATCCCCGTTTTACGACGGTTCAGCCAAATGGAAGCGCGAATTCTGCCGATTGTAATTTCCTGGATAGGTCTATCGTTTTTTGCTTTCATTGCTCTCCTTGTTTACGTTGTGTCTTTCAGTCAGTAGCGGACTCATTTCCGAAACTGCCGATCTGATTTGTAAAACCTTTTTCAACCTTGTTTAACCGTGCGGCTTAAGCGGCCATTCTCATCGAACGGCTTTCAGTCCGAACAGCGAGTGCCAACGTTTTCGTTGGTCCCCGTTCTTCGCTCTGGTGTTTTGCTTCTAGTCGCAACTCCTTTGAATTCCATTCAAACGTGGCGATAAATCGACACGGGTTGATAGATGGCAAACGCTTGCTCGTTGTTTATTTCAGCTCTTGAGCAGAGAGCGATTGGGGGTTGCAGAAGGGTTTACTTCTGCAAAAAAATATCGTTGGTTAGATTGTTCTTTCTTTCATCGGGACCACTGCGAGCAACTCCGGCATGACCACCACGGTCACTGGCGCGTTCCGCACATCGAACGTTTTGAACTGCGTCATGACAGCGTCCGCTCTGGACTGTCGTGCTGTAATCCAAAACCATCCAAAGTTCGCCTGCTTCAATTTGCGTTGGACTGTTTCAAACGCCACCATCCGAATTACATCATCACGGAGCGACCTTGCTGACCGCATTGGTACACCCGACATGTGTCCGTCAACTCGAAGAAAGCCAAGCCAAGCCCAGGTGCCCTGGCGGCGAAAGAACCCCTGCGGCAAACCGCTCGAGCACTGCCCGATTTCGGTAACAATGTTATCCTTGGAAACTCGCACCGCGTCGGGGTAATACTGGGTAAAAAAGAGCAAGCGAGCATAAGCACGCACCTTGCCATCGCCTTCGAGAGCCTTTGCCGATGTTGGTGGAAGCTCCAATTTCGATGCCGCAAACTTCGACAACATAAAATACGTGGTTCCAACGCAGAGTGGCCGAGCTACAACAAGCTTGCGACGCGTGAGGCTCCACATTGCGTTCGATAGTTCTTGGTTACTGTAAGCGTTGCTCGCTTCCCAAGTCGTTTTCGTGATGAGGCCATGGGTAGTAATCAGCGACAGGAGCAGCCGTTCCGGCTCAGTACGAATATGTAGCTGTTGGAGTCGCGACTCCTCCACTGCGGCTAGCGTTGCCGTGGACGCAAAGGTGAATGGTGGTTGTTCGAGGCTCATGGCTTTACCTCGATCGTGGGTACAAACAATTCATCCATTGCCTTCTGATCCTTATTGCTGGTTGCCGTATCTGCTTCACGATTCGGTTTAGACCGAGATTTCCCTTCATTCTTCACGGTCGGTGTCGGCGGGATCGGCAACTCATTCACTGCCGTCATACCGGGCAAGTCGTCCGGCCACTGAAAACCAAGCCGACGCACGTACTCTTCATGGCTGATATGAAAGGCATTGCGAACGACGAAGGGCGTACCTCGATATTGTGCGAATCCACCTCGTTCTCCCCTGACTTGAGTAACGCTCAAAGACGGATCGTTGGAAATTTGGTGCAGATCGCTAACCGTGATTCGGGGTTCATCACGAGGTGTACGAGAGATCGAACTGCCATTGCTTGATTCAGTGGTGGTTTCCTGAATCGTTTTGTACGTACCGAACAGTGTCTGCAAATGTTCGATGTCTACCTTTGTGGTCACGGACAACCATTGTCGAATAGCGCAGTTACCCTCGATCGCGCTGAGCAGCACCGGGCCAACGTTCCCCAAGTCACCTAAGCTTTGATTCGCAATCACCATCCCGATATCGAGTCCACGGGCTTGTTGAAAGACGATATCCAGGTTGTCCGAGATCATCCGCTGGAATTCGTCGATCACAACCTGAACCTTGTTACGCCTTGACGCGGCTTTGGCAGCGATCAATAAGTATTTGATGACTAAACGACCAACAACTTGGGCCAAGAAGGGCGACGTAGCCGATGTCAGGTGAAAGTAGTAGATTGCAGGAGACTGAAAAGCCGCCGCCAAATCGATTTGATTCTCCAGGGATTCTTGCGAATGTGGAGTCGCGGGTGTGACATTAAGAACGTTACAACTAGCAAGCGACAAAACTGTCTCGGCCACTTGGATGTAGTCGTTACGATGCTGGGAACCGATATACGATGTCCAATCTCCCGCCTGGGTCATCATGGCGGAGTACAGCTCGTGAAACGATGTGATGCCGGGGTTTGCGGTCAAACATTCCCGCACGGTCGCCGAGTTCTTTGCTGAAAAGTGACCTTGTCCGTAAAGCAATCCGTAAAACAGCCCTAGTGGTTCAGTAATAAGCGAAACCCGATCGATGAAGCTCATGTTGTTCAATCCACCAGTCAAGAATGGATTGAAAATATGGGAGGGCTTTCCTAGCTCGAGCGTAAAGATGCGGATGGGAATATCCTTTCCGGTGCGGTGTTTGAGTTCCTCTTTTGCCGCGACGCACGCGGCAAGGTTCTCAAGTTTGTCAGCTTTTAAATCAATGAAGATCAAGCTCGTATCACCGAAGCCGATTGTCTGTTCAACCAAGGGCGCAAGTCTCATTGACGACTTACCAGCCCCCGAGTTACCCAGAATGTGAGCGTGTTCTGAGAACAAGTCGCGATTGATGATTATGGGGGATCCATCCGCAGCAACGCGTCCCCAGTAGTAAAACGATTTCTTAGGCATTTTTATTCTCCTCAGCTCGCAGTTTGGAAACGACAAGATCGAATGAAGTGCGGTGTACGTCAAAGTGGAACGGTCGCGCTGATAAAGATGCACCAAGCATTAGGGCCGTGATTGCAGCAAACAGTCCGCACACCGCCATCAGCGAAGCGTTTGCCATGACATTCGCAGTTTCGTGATCGGCAAGGGGGATCAATGGTGACCCTACAATTACGATAACGAGGGGAAGCAATCGGAATAACGGGATCGGCGCAGAACTCCGAATTAGGCCAGGTGCAAGCGAACAAGGTTCGGGATAACCGAGGTAATGCTCGAGCGTTAGCTGCAAGAATTTGGCGGGATACTTGGCAATTTCAGCTACCAAGGAGTAGGCAACCGTTGCAGCCACCATCGCCGCAATTGGAACCCAGATAAGACGCATCGAAGTCCATAGAGCAAAGCATTGTGCGATGCCCAGCAGGACTGCTAAAATCCGCAAAAGACTTGAGTTCTGTTCCCGTCTCTTTTGAGCAATCGCTGGATTGCGGCGAATGACTTTAACGTCGATACTGCAAAAGTGCATGGCAATCTCCGCAGTAGTCCAAAGCAGGGCCAGCATCGTCAAGGAACAAGTCACTATCAACGGCTGTTCGCTATCGTTGATAAATACGGAAGTTGCAGCGGTGCATAAACAAAGCACGGCGACTGCGGTTGTAACGTAGAACGCAACTTGCGATCGTGATTCCCAACGCACGATGATGGCTATTGTCAAGGTCACCATAAGTAAGCGGCTCCATTGAGCGACGATGATCGCATGTTGAGGAGTTGCATGGGCGAAATAGCCTGCTCCACCAACGCAGATGATTGCCCCTACCAGCAGCAAAAACGCTCTGTGACAGACCTCTCGTGCAACAAACTTATGAAACGCGGGGAACAGGATCGGAAACTCGTCGCTAGATACCGCATTGATGTTTAATGGGTTGTCGAACTTCAGTGGATCAACGGCCATAAGTTTTCACTCCTCCTAAGAGTTGGCAAAGAACAGGTGTCACAAAAACGGAAAATCGAAGGCCGTTGGGCCATGATTTTTTTCGGATCGTCGTCTCAATCAACGACTTTTTGGTTTCGGTGGGGGTGAGGGTGACGAGCACAAGTTTTTTCGCGGCAACCAAGTTCGCGTATTGACTGTTTCCCACTCGCGAGCGAATGTCGGCATTCAGTTTCGAAACAAGGTGAGCAGGCGTTCCGCCCAAGTCGACTCGGACCAAACGAAGCATCCCGGACGAATCAGCCATCTCAACTGCATGCGGAATCCCTCGATTGGTCTCCGCGTCGCTCGAAACGAGCGACGCGATTTCTTGCTCTGTCATTACTCGAAGCCGTGGCGATGAACGGCTTACAAAATCGAGCATAGCTAAATGCGTCGCGAGAGCCTGCGGCCCAAGCGGTCGTACTCGGCTCGTCGGAATGCCGAACGTTTGGATCGTCTTTGGCCCCGCAACGAAATACTGACAACGTTCAATGAACGCATAAGAGTTCAGCCAACCATGCTTCACTAACCTTGCCGTCACCTTCGTCGTAGCATTTAAGCTCGATGTCGGCAAAAACAGTGTTCGAACCGATTCGTTGGTAAGAACGCGAAGGCGAATTACCTCGTCGATAATCCGACGATCACGCGCACCAAGCTCCGCTCGTATCCTGCGATTAGAAGTCCGTTTACCAGAGCTCATAGCAAAGCCTCACGTTCGCACAATGACGGTGAAACGCTTGCAATCGCTTTGCTGAGTAAAGCCCGCAAAACTCAAATGCGATTCGAGTGTTACCCTGTTGGTCGATGTAAATGGCATCGGGAACAGAACCCAACTGTTTCGGGGCGACGTCTTCCCCGAACCAAAAACGAGCGATTTCCGGCCGATAACGTCGAACTGCCAAGTAGGTCCCCGCTAGGCCAAGATCGTGCGACGCTTGCAGTGGGTGTGATAGCGATTTCTTAAAAACTCCTCCAAATATCCGCATGGTCGTTGGCCCTGAGCGGTAGATTGTTGTCAGCTTTGCCGAGACGGCCGACCACCGCTTCCTAGTGCTCACGACGATTGACTGAACGTTTGGCGGCCGCTTTCCTGGTTCCCAAACGTAGAGCGGTGACTGAAGTCGGGGTAACTCACGAATCAGTAACCGCTCAGATACGAGATGACCTTGAGCGACAAGCTTTGTCACTCGGTACTTTGCCTTCCGCTGATTCCCGCCGAAATACTCGTTCGCGACTTGCCCGAAGCTGAACGCTCGTACGCAGTAGATCAGGGCAACGAGCAGATCGTTCGTCGAATCTACCTCGCAAAATTCTCGGTTTGAAGGACGCATGAACATCGAGACACGTACGTGAAGTCGGACTAAAATGACACTGGAGCGACCGCTAGCGTGGCAGAGCAAGGCCTGTCATCTGCTGTCGTTCCTGTGTTTTGAATTCTACGCATCACCAGCGCCCGAATGAGTGTCGCGGCGCTCAAGGCGGCGCTCCATTTTTCATCGGACATTTTTATGCCAATCGATGACCCCGCAATTGACTACGACAAATTGCTTGCTCGCAGAAACGCCGTCGGCATTAGCTCTTGGGCTCATCTAGCAAAAAAGGCGGGCGTATCACGCGGTAGCGTGTGCCGCTTGCTTACAAATGAAGCGGGTAAATACGTTCGGGAACAAGTCTTGAACGTCTTGCAGTCTCGGGAAGAGGAACTATGTCGCGTTCCGACCCGGCATGAAGTTGAAGAACCAATTCACCGTCTAACACCACCAAATGACTGGAAGATCGTCTCGAACGAGACTCCATCTCTGATCGCCGCAAACGGCGTTAGCTACCAGGTAGCAAAACTCGAAAGCGAACTGCTTCCAAGTCGCTTCGCGCGGGGAAAATTTTATGACCTCTTGCATGTTCCGCCAGCAAAACTTGCGGAACTCGTCGAACGTCTCACTCGCCACGCGAAAGTCTGTGCATCACTAACATCAGAGCGGCGCGTTGCCAAACACATCGACACACGCCGTCTTGGTGAGGATACGGCGTGGTGGGTTCTGGACGAATGGGTCGACTCATCACCACTGTCTCAAATGATTGATTCAGACGTCGAGTTTCCACTTGACGAGGTAAAACGCATCGGATCAGAACTGCTTCAAGGACTTTCGAGCCTGCACGCACACAAGGTTCTTGTCCGCGAACTTGCACCAGAGCGGGTTTTGCTTCGCGATGATTCATCAGGATGCATCATCACCGATTTTGAACTCGCAAAGTTACTCGACAGCGATATTTCGGTCTCTGGGAAATGGAAACTTCAGTCACTATACCGAGCGCCGGAAATTTGCGGAGATGATCGGGACTTTCGAAGTGATTTGTTTAGCTGGGCGGTGATCGCCACGGAATTGCTGACGGGAAGAACGGACGCAGACTTTGAAATGATCCAAAAACGGACGAATGATCCGGGCGTTGCCGCGTTGATTGTGAAATGCAGCGATAAGGATTATGCATGCCGTCCGGCGAGCGCAGAGAAAGTGCTACAAGCCTGGACAAAGTGGAAAGTTTAACCAATGGATAGCCAACCAAACTCGCGGCCTATGATCGATGTGACATCGCTTGGCAGCTACGTTTTTTGTGCGAGAGCGGGCGTCCTCAGCTACAAGCAGCAGGGGCTCGATAGTGGCAATGTAGAGAAACCGAGAGTTCCCAACTTAAGCTATGTGCCGGCGTTTACCGAAGATGAGCTAAAGGAAGAATTCGACCGCATTTTTCCTGCGTTTCTTCGGTACAGCTTGAGCTGTTTAATCGGATTTCTTCTGCTTTGGGTTATCGCCGCCTTTTTTTCGGTGTCACTATCGCTACTTCTTTTGCTGCCTGGATCTCTCCTTGCGTGGAAGGCGACTACGGACGGGCTGTCACTGCTCGCGGTACTGGCTGAACTGTCTCGCCATAAAGACGCAACTCCATCCCAGCTTGATTCGACTGCAACCGGTCCCGTCGAAGTCAGTTGGTACGGCTTAATAAAGGATGGCTACATTTCGTTTAAACCAAAGGGGCGATACGAAGACCTATCACTAAATCTGTGCGGTCAACCGTGGCGAATTCTTCAGACGACTAACGCTGATCGCATTCCCGTTTTTAATTATTCCGGCAGCAATTTTGTAATTCGGGATTCTCAGATCATGCGGTTAGCTCTGTACTCGCACCTCTGCAAAAAGGAATTTCGAGGGTCGAAATCGGAATGGGGCATCCTCCTTGATGTAGCAACAAAACGCTGCTTTGCGATTCCTATCGACGATCACTTGAGAAGCAAAGCAATCAAAGAGCTCAAAAGGTTTTCCAGAGTTCTGGACGAAGATCAAAACGGCCAGCCTGTCAAGACTCCTGCCGGTTCACCTTGCGAGAACTGCCTGTTTGGTAAGCCAAGGCCGTTTATCTCTGGAGTATCCGATACCCGTTTTACAACCGGCCCCATTGGAGCAAACACACATTCTGGTCACCATGGTCAACCAGTGCATTCTGATTGCGGCGATAAGTTCGACTGGCGTCCGCATCATCGATACTGGCATGAAAATTCTTAAACTCGCTCGATGAGAATCAGCCAGGATGAGCAAGCCAATTCCAGACTGTCTGAGAGAAACTTCGATGCTTGGAAAGATGATCGGCCTTGGATTGTAACGACTGCCAAATTCCGCCAAGGGCTTGGGCGAACTCTTGTGAATTAGGGAATCGCATCTCCGGTCTTACCTGCAATGCTTGGCGAAGAACATCGTCAATCTCTCGCATCACCGATCTAGGTACATTCGTCGACCCCAGAACAACGCTGGGTGGCTGATAGCGATTCGCGATCTTCTCGAACCCGATGTGTCCGGCTTTTCCACCATAGCCACGATAGGGAGGTTTTCCTGTGAGCATTTCAAAAAGAACAACCGCTAAGGAGAACTGATCCGCCCTCGCATCGACAGCATCGAGTTCCTGAAAAATTTCTGGGCTGGAATAAGTCACGTTTGAACCGTCACCTAAACATCGCCTTGACGTTCTTTCAATCTGCCAACCGCTGCCAAAGTCGATTAGGAACATAGCACCGCGGTCGCTTGGCAAAATCAAATTCGCCGGCTTAATGTCTGCATGAATAATTCTCGCCGAATAATGCAAGTCCGACAGTGAGTAAGCCATTGACTTCGAACGCCGAATCGCTTCCCAAACACCAATCGGTGACGAATCGAACTTTCGGAAACGCGTATAATAAGTTGCTAAATCGATTCCCTCGCACCATGAGAGTAGAAGCTTCGTAGTGCCATCGCTTGTTTCAACGTCGATCAGTTTCGGCAAACCGTACTGATTCTGTGGTATGCGAGCAACTGAACGCCTCAATTGCTCAGACTCTTCAGAGAATGGTAGCTCAATCACAGTGTAGGTTGTGCCACGCGGCGCGGGTGAGCGATGATGTACCTTCCATCGCCCGCGCCACGGGGTCGATAATCGCTCAAGAACCTCATATCGCTGACCACGAATGCGAATCGATTTTGCGGTAGAATTTCGATTCATAACCGGTAGCGACCGATGGCTATAGGAATGCAACACGTTCCGACAGTAAACACTTTGTACCGAGGTCTCAGCAAAATTTTCGTCAAAACCACGTTTGATCCACATTATCGGCGGCACCACCACCGGCACGTTCACACTCAGTGCAACGTGCCGGACATCACGCCTTTTGCGCCCGTCCAGTTATTTCCCCAAGTAGCCCTTTTCCACGAGCAACTGTCCGTACTTTTTAAGCAGTAGATACGCCGGTCTCGCTGCAGCAGCCTCGGCCGGTTTAGGATAGCCACCAATGTAGTTCTGCGGGTAGGGTGCAGCGACCTTTCTGTCGTTGGTTGGCGAGACCATAAGATGCAAAATGGCGCTGTAAGCCCCATCTCCCTCGACCTTGTCCTTCAGGGCTCCTGCGGCTACGAGACGAGCCAGCGACACCGGTCCCGTTGTACCAACATCTGCATAAGTAGTTGAACTAACGGGCTGGGTGTGACCATCAACAAATAGTTTTCCAAGGTAATGCTTGATTTGCGGCAAGTCTCGTTGGAACTCTGCTTCCAATTTTCGCTTCGCTGCCTCAAGTCTCAGTTTTTCCTGTTCATCCACGAGGCGTTGCTTGGCCAAGTCGATCTGCTCTCCTGCGATCTGTATCTTCCGCTGGTGTTCGAACGCTGCCGCCTCTCGATTCATCGCAGCGACCTTTTCATCAGCCTGCGTTTTGTCGTCGTCCAACCGCTTTGCGTGAGCAATTGCAAGTTCTGCATTCCGTTTAATGATCGCATCAGCAAGGGTCATCGAGGAGGGATTTTCCAGCAGAGATTGTTTTTCAAAAGTGTCCATCGAAAGTGAAACCTGAGCAAGCGAATCCGTGTAGCGATCGACCATAGATTTGGTCTCCGCAATCATCTTTTCCAAGCCGTCAGGTATCCTTTGAGTTTGGACTTGGGCGGTTTCTTCTTCGATAATTCGAATCCGCTTTTTTAAAACCATAAACTGATTTGCTGGAACCGGATCTGACAGCATGAGGGTTTCGACGAGACCGAGCGTTGTAGGATGATTTGCCAGGCGCCGCCCAGTGTCATTCGATGCCAAGTCGCTAATGCGTTGATTCCAGGTGGAAAGGTTCTTTTCCAACTCAGAAAAGTTTATGACAAGTTTTTCGATTCTCTCAATCAATGCCTCAGACTCAATTGCCCGCATTCGCTCGTCGATGGATGGAGTAATTGGCTCGCCATTCACTACCTCGTAATGCGTTGGCTGATTTATCGATTCGCTAGGCATCGGCGTTTTGCTATGTGGCACGGACTCACTACTTGGCTGAGTTGCTTGCGCAACAGCCACATCCGAATTCGTACTGGATACGACCGTGTCCAATTGCCTGCCATAGATCCACCAGACTACAAACGCGATCAGCATTCCGAAAACTGCTTTTCTTCCAATCGGGTGGGAGTTAATAATAAAATCAATAACCTGAGTAACACGCGGCACAGGAGACGCCCCTTTGGAAAGCGATGACTACTCGAATATCCGACCCAAGAACCTTTGAAGCTCATTTGTGACGTTCGACTCCCGCGAAGTCTCTGCTGACAATGGCACGTCGACCCAGCCAATCAAAACGTACCGTTCGGCGAGCACAATCGCCGGGTCAAAATGGTAGCGAACCGTAACATCTTCGGTAATCGTCCAAGCTGTTTCACCAATATCTTGCTCGATGCAACGCTCGCGAATAAGATTGCCCTCGATCATGCGTACGTCATTCATCAATACGTCGGGTACGTTATCGATAATGGATTGAACGTGAGGCGGAATCGACACCATTCCGTCACCAATGCGAGATGAAACGGCGTTCACAATGTCGTGAACATGCGCGGCTACACTTTTCTCGCTCACGCCGGATGTCTCGTTCGTCCGCCAAGCGATGCGTTTCTTCCGGTCCACTCGAACTTCGCCTACGAGACCTGAACGGATTGTGCGGGAAACCAATTTGCGATCGATGAAACTGTACTCACAAGCACTGTCACCGAACCACTCGATTTTGCCAAGCACGCAGCGTTCGGTCAAAGCGTCGAGTTGGTAGACCATGTGAGAAACCATTTTGTGGATGGTGTCATGGATGTTGCTAATTAAAATTTCTCGCGACTTGGAAATTGGTAGCGGTGCAAGACTCGCATCCAAAACCGAACGTATGGTCATCGGCCACATCAAGCCTTCCATAATCTCATTCGCCCACTCCTTCGATAATTCACGGGCTGCTTGCTTCGTTTCGTCATGGAACTCTCCGGTGATGGAAGCATCAATACGGATCAGCGAAGTCAAGAGTTGCATCCACTCGGTGCGAAATTGAAGTAGCGACTTCCAATCAGCCTCGTAGGCAAAAACGAGTTCGCGAAAGTTATCGCACGTCAATGACGTTTCTCGCATCGAAACCATTGGAAGAATCCGGGACTTCAAAAGCTCTATGACCGAATCGGTGTTCGTGGGCGGGCGCAGATCGCGATTAAAACTTGCACCGAGAGAAAAACGCATTCGATCAAGCGTCGACTGCGGAGCTCGGACAGTGCCATCAGCCTCCGCACTTACAGCGACTTTGCCAGCAACCATCACATTCCCTTTCGTTCAAGGAGACAGATTGATCAGTGAAACCCTTGTTTTACTAATACCCGCTGTCTGCCCAGAATGCCATAGTTTCCGCACGAAGTTGGCTTAAATTCTTGTTTTTACCTCGGGCTGACGCCAAGAGTGGGGAAATTTTGGTCTGTAATTCGTCAGCTCCTGGCACTGCCAATAGGCAGCAATTGACAGTCGTTACGGCGACTTCATCAGTCCAAGAAACCGTTTTCCTTGAGCCAAGGTTCTAGTGCTTGTTCTACCAAATCTTGCTGCGTGAACACTTGCTCACCCTCCAGTTCGCGTTCCAGCGATGCACGCTTTAGAGCGCCAGCAACCTCGGGACGTAGCCGTACCGTAACGGGGATCAGCCCCACTGGGACGGACCGACATTTTCGCTTCGCGGTTTGCGTCTTCGGGCGAGACTGGCTCGTCGTCATAGTGGACTGCAAGCTTGGCTCAGCTGATTCGTCACCCGGTTGTAATTTCGTTGACGCAATGCTCGATTTCTCGGCCAACCCATTTTGCGTGACAAACGATCGGACAAGCTCAGGGTCCACGCCCGGCACGGAACTCGTTACTGCGGACGTGAGTGATCTTCTTTCTGCCATGTTCAATTCCTCTGTTGTTGATTCTGGTTACTCCCCATCATTCGCCATTCGTATCTCCGAAGCGGTCTCTAAACCGATTTTGGGAAAAAGCTCTCGGAACAACGTGTCCAGATCTCTCGCCGCTTCCCTTGCCGCAAACCCCATATTGCCACAAAATTTGGCTTGACCTGGCGCGTCCGCAATCGCTTGACGCAGAATGATCGGGGTCTCGGCCAGTGATAAGTGCAAACTCATTGCAGCTTCCCTCATATCTTTTGTCAGGCGGTACCCACGACCGACCATGCTCAGCACGGCAATTGCGTCTGGTGGACCTTTTCGAATAGCTTGTGCCTGACGCACGAACGAAGTGTTCTTGCTTAACGCCCTAGCTTCCATCATGCTCGCCTTACACGGAATCACTGCCAGATCCGCACACAAAAGCAACGCTCGGCTGGTTTCGGTTTGTGATCCAGGACCGTCGGCAATTACAA
>CAXBHV010000050.1:0-13473 GCA_963974855.1 uncultured Rhodopirellula sp.
CTTTGGTTGCCGGTCGCCCCGAGAAGGCCATTCCATATCGCCGCAGTAATCGTGGTCGATGTGGGGTAATCAACATTTGTTGTCCATGCCATTTTTTTCTCCTAACTAAAATCCCAGTGTCGTTGTTGTGCCGAGTTCACCTGTCCCAAGTGTCCAATATCCCTCGCGACCGGTAGTTGATTCGAGCGTGAACTTTGTTCTGAGATCTTGTGCTGATGCCGTGTGCTCAATCCCTGAGATGAACATCTCATCAGTCACAGTTGCAGATCCCGGAGGCGGCTTATAACTCACCGTTATCCGGTCGCGAATCTTCCGGCTGAGTGCCTGAATCATCAAAGCATCATTTATTCGAGGATGAATGGTAATACTGCGAACCCTCAACTCTGCGTCCTTGAACGAGTCGACATAACTTTGAGCGATGTTCCCGACGTTCGGATCGGAGTTGTTATATAAATCAGTGAGCGAGAAACTCCTGATCCCGTAATCGTCTTGAGATGTCGAATCTGTCTTTGTCTGCACCGAACCACCAATCCGGCTCAGGCTGACATCGTTTTTGATGAGGTCTGATGAATAGTCGATGTCTATTTCGTCCACTGGGAGTGCTGACGTACCGAACGTGGCTTGGCTGGTAGTGCTCCGCGTATTTGATGAAAGCGAGTTTCTGTCCTCGAACACAACTTGATTTAGTTCGTCGCAGTAGATAGCGCTTAACCCGCCTCCTTCGCTTTTGTCTGCGGTCTGAATCGCTGTGAGTGCGTTTGCGCTAGCAAGAGACACCGACTGAAACGTTTCTTGCCCAACGTCGAGGCTTCTGGGAATGATGTTCGCCGCGTTCAATATTTCACCGATAACGTCTCCCGATAGCGCCGCACTTGTAGTCGTCGTGATATCTGTGTTGTTCAAATCTTCCATAAAATCACTGGCGCGAGGAACAGCGACGGCCTCGTTCGGGAACGAGTAACCGAATTCCCATTCTCGAATCACGCCTTGATATAGCTGATAATCTACGGAATCATAGGTCGCGGTGATGCGTATCCACCTTCCGGGTTTTATGTTTCCGTAGTAGGTACCGGCTGCATAACTCGGGTCGTAGGTTCTCGCCGTGTTCGATAAGGTGACCGATGCACTACCGGAAGAGAATTCGTCCAGTTCTCTTTGTTTACCTCTAGCAATATTCAGGCCCCGAACGTCGCTCGATACGTCCGACCATGTGGCCGCAGTGCCCAAAGTGGAATAACCGAGGATCGCTGTGCCGAGCTCGAACCCCGTCGAACTGGCTCCCGCCGTGAACCGAATCTCGGAAGTGAATGTCGGCATATCTACGCTCATTACGACTGCACCGTTCCAGCCGTCAACACAGGGCCTGATCGCTTAGATGCTTTAATGATGGCCTCACCTATCGCGTCGCCAAGTGCGGCCTCATCGGTGGTCCAGATACCGGCCTCGACTTTTATCACCCCTATTTCGATCAGTTGTTGGCCTGTGAATCGTTGGTTATAAGCGGTCGCCATCTTTGATATATTCTTGCCCTGCGCATCCTTTTCGAAGTATTGGCGAGATCCGCCGAAGCTAATTCCGCCGGCTTTCAGCATTTCGGATCTGTTTGTTTCTGTATTGACCAACTCGCCGGCTTGATTGAACATTTGGCCGGTGACTCCGGCTTGTGCGAGCTGAACATTTGCATCGCGCATTTGCCTCATCATTCCGTCTTTTTGTTTTTGGTCCAGTTTCGCTTGCATCTTGATTAAGTCATGAACTGTCGCTGTGCTTTGTTCTCGGGCATCAGCAAGGACGGTCTCCACCTTGGCTGCCGTGAATGTAATCTCTGCGAGATCATCAATCGCAGCGATATCGGCGACGATCGCGGTGTTCGCCACTTCCATTACGTTTCCGAGTTCTTCTGCGGCGATGTTCAGCTCTTCGATGCTCATTTTGGTTTCGCCGGTCACTACTTCTAATCTTGGTAGAGTGATTTCGCTCATTTCTTCGATGCCCAGTTTGCCTTTGATGAAGTCCGGCATCATTCCCACCAGTTGATTGAATGCACTCACAACGATATTGATCCATGATTCGACCGTTGATATTGCGCTATTGAAAATATTTCTCCAGTTCTCGCCGAATGATTGCATCGCGTTTCCAAGCATGACGAATGATTCTTTGACAACTCTGAGCGCCTTGTCCACATCGACTCCGAGAAATCCTGCGAACCCTTTGAACATATTCCAAAGACCCTTGACGATGGCGATATTCACTTTGACATTGAATGCGAGGACTTTGAAAATATTTCCGATTACTTGCATTACTGGTCCGACGTACTTCTGAGATACTGTCGCGATCTGGGTCAGCTTTTCTATTAATGGAATCAACACCGGAACCAACGCCGAACCGACTGCGAATTTGATTCCGTCAAATGCACCACTCAGCTTGGTCAGAGAGTCTTGATACTTGGCCGCTGAATCCGCCGCCTCTTGATCGAATACCATTCCCAGATCGTGCGCTTCCTGTCGCATCGCTGCGAGACCGTCTTTGCCGGCTGCGAGCATCGGAAGCAACTGCGTTCCGGCCCTACCGAATACCTGTTGAGCGAGAGCCGAACGTCTGGAAGCGTCTTCGACATCAGCGAGCGCACCAGATAAGAGAGTGAATTGCTCTTCCGGTGTTTTACCTTCTACGTCGGCCATTTCTATTCCGAGCATTTCGAACGCATCAGTCGCGGTGGATAATCCATTTTCAGCATCAAGGATCGTGCGTTGCATTCGCTTCACACCGTTTTCCATGGAACTTAGTGAAGCCCCCGAGAGTTCTGCCGCGTGTTTCAGTTCCGAAAGTGCTTCGGTGGTGAATCCGGTCCGGAGCGCCATCTTCTGCACTTCATCCCCTGCGGCTGCGAATGCACTGATCGAACTCTTAGCGAACGCAGCAATCCCGCCCACGGCTGCAGCGCCGGCAGCAATGCCAACACCTATAGCAGCGCCCTTGAGACCGCCCATACGGTCAGTGAGCCCCTTGATGCCCTTCTGGGCCTGTGCCGTGTTCGCCTTGACGATGATCTGTGCAACATTAGCCGACATTTGCATCACCTATCGCAACAGTCGCGACCATCCGCAACAACGACACGTCTTCTCCGAGTAGTTGGCTCGGTAAACATGAATATCGCTGACAAAGATGATCAATCATTCTGGCTTCCTGTAACTCCATTGGCTCGCGAACTAAATTGCCTGAAGCGTCGGTTGCGCCGCCGACGTGCTTCCATTTAGCGATTCCGGCTCGGAGCCTTTCTGCGGGTTTGCAGTGGCCTCACTCCATGAACTGAGAATGACGGTAGCGAGGTCTGGGGGAAGTCTCATCATTCCATCACCATTAGCCGGAATTTCTCCCTGCTCATCTTCTAAGTCCCAACGCACCAAGACATTGTCTGCAAAGTTTCGGAATCCAGTTTCGAGATCGTCTTCGATATTCTGAAACGTCAAGAACGTTGAGATCGGAACTGAGCCTCGGCACACTACATGCGCGGCCTCATATTCACCCTCAAATTCGAGGACGATTTCTTTTACTGGTATAACAAACCCCATTAGACAGTCGACCACGTTGGAACGGTTCCAGACTGAAGCGCGAGAGTCGCTGTCCAAGTCAACGAACCATCACTCGCCCGATCTAAGTTGTACGAACCGACGAGCATTTCCATTTCGAGTTTTGGGTTCGAACCAGTGTTGCCGCCTACGCAGTAAGTCACCGTTCGAGTGCCTGACTGTGTTTTGAATACATCGTGGCTCAGATTGCTTGCGGAGTTGAATACTCCGTTGAGAGTCACATTCCCGTCGCCAAGTAGAATCAAACGCTCCTGAGCGCTTTTATCTATACCGGTTACGATCTGTAAGTCCTGCCCGTTGTCGAACGTTGCCGAGGTGACGTCGTTCGAAATATCACGGGCCGAACCTGACGAATCATCCACGGCGACGTAGTCCCCTAATCCTGATTGTTTTGCCATTTTCTATACTCCATTTCTCCCAGAAGTTCTGGGCTATAACCTTGCGAATTGTGCGACGAATACAAGGTTCGAGAACGCCGAAGCCGTTGAACTTTGAATCCGAACATACCTATTAACTGTCGTGCCACCGCTCACACGCTCACTGGTGCGACCAGTGACGTTCGTGAACGTCAGCAAATCTGCAAACGTCACATTGTCTGACGAATGCTGTACCTTGATCGTCGCTGTCCCTGAAGCCAAGGACTCGACTGAAATGATGCCAGTACCACCACCACTCGAAGACGCACCGTTGTCGACAGCCGTTGAATTTGTAGCTGCCGAATCAGTCTGCTCAGGACCATCAGTGAGATTGACGCCCCAATTCAGGCCGTTTCCATCAGCGAGGTCATATGACACCGTGGTCGTGATGGCATTACCCGGCGAGCGGTCGAAATTATAAGTGCCCTGCTTGGCAACGAATCCACAAGCCGAATTGCCCCGACTGGTTCCCATTGTGAGGATGACGTTTTGATCGGCTGTTGGAAGCTTGTTCGAATTACTTGTCCACGCAGCGTGGGACCGCCCTGCTGCGTTGTCGAAGAAACCATTCACGCTCACGTTCGCATCACCAAGCCCGATGAGTCGTTCATGTGCGGCCTTGTTCAGCGGGGTCACGTCGAGAAGTTCCTGAGATGAACCAATTCCATTGATGGCGTTTACGTCGGTATTCAGATCGTAGCCGGCGACGTACAGCCGAACTCCGAGCCCACTTGTTTTAGCCATCTATCAAATCTCCGTTCTCGTCAACTTCGGCGATCAAACCGTCCTTGATTAGCTGCTTAATCGTTTTAGCCGGAACATCTTTGAAGTCCCAGTTCTTGTCGGCCTCATAATCGGTGTCGCCAACGCTGATACCTACCAACGCTCGATATTTTCCCGCGTCTACGAATTGGCCGTTGTCTGTTCTTCGCTTGGTCATGGTGTAATCAATTCCTCTCCATATACATCAACAAAAAATGGGATGGTGAGAGAACGAAACGGACTCCCGCCGACAACCTCTATACCAACACTGGCTGTGCCGGGTCTTGAGTCGGTGCAATTTCCGGACAAATTTGAGTCACCCCTGAGCGCGGTTTTGATACCGACGATCGCGTCGTAGATTTCGAGTTCGATTGATTCGCGCACGTTGGGCGAAAGTTGTTGCCGCCAGTACGCTCGGATAGTTAGTTGGAGCGTGGTACTGGCATCACCCAGAGTTTGAAAATCTTCAGTCTGAGCAGTGACCCAGAATGCGGCAATCGGTGTCGTCGGAACCTGTAGCGGTTCGCCTTGATAAACCGCCGTGAAGGTCGGTGAAGTTACGCCCGAGATGAGCGAGTCGACTGTCGATAGAACGCCGGCTCTTGTCATAACCCGAGTCCTCGCAATCGGTTTCCTTCGAGTTCTCGTGCGATCACTTTCTCAGTGAGTTCGCCCATTGTGTTTCCACTGTTAAGTTCCTTGAGGGCCGTTTCGAACATTCGATAGTTCCCGCCGCCTCGGTTGGAACTCCCGCGTTCGATGTAGTCTGCATAGACAATATTTTCCCCATTCATCGACTTTCCAGAATCGATGGTGATCTGCATGTCACCAGTCTTAGCAAATGAAATGGCTCGGTATAGATCCCCATTCAAAAACCCATGGCCCGTGATTAATTGATTTTGCACTAAGCCGACTCCGAGCAACCCGATATCGTTCAGGGCTTGCTCAGATCCCATCTTGATCGTTTCTTGTTCGAACAATGGGCCTGTGACTTTGAATGTGACGTTCGACATTAGAAAATCGCTCCCGAAGTCTGCGTGTGCGCTGCGTATGAATCGAGGTTGTTAAGTGCGTTCTTGGTGTCTTCTTCTGGAGCCTTTGCGACGCGGTCACTGAATCCGATATCTCGATCGCGATAGATGATATGTCCCAAATCTAGGCACACTTGAACCACATCTTCTGGATAGGTGTACACCGCGAGGTCTGCCCCGTTTGAGTGAGTAGTGGCAGTCGATCCATGGACTCCCCTGATCACCGTGAGTGTCGTGCCCGAAATGGATTGAACGTACATTTGCTCTGTGCCGATGAGAAGGGTATTACCTTCAGATAGGTCCGTTGCGGCCGTCACTGTGATCGTGGTCGCAGTAGTCGAGGAAATCAGCGCACTCAGAGTCGTCGTGTCTTTGGTCGTGTTTTGCCATCCCCACGTCCCAGCGATAGCGAGTGTCTGTTGTCCGGAACTGAGAGACTTGGTCGAATCAATGTTCATTTTCAAAAATAGTTTCGGATCGCTCGAATATGGCTCCAAGAAATAATCGTTCGCATAACCTTCAGTTAACGTCTCGCTCGTTGCTCGGTCGGTTCCGCTGTATGAGGTCACTGATGTTATTGCGTTACACCATGAGCCCAGTGGGACGGTGTTGATTATTTTGTCCGAGGGCATCAATGATCCGGACGGTCCGATGATTCTGGGATCATTGAGTAAGTAACTTCCCATACCAACGTCGAAATAGCGCGTCTGGGTGTACGGTCCCCAACTGGTCAAAAGCCCACCGCCGACGTAACTATCCATACGCCTTGAACCGGATTGCAGAATGCGTCGAAGAGATACCGTGTCGGCAGTCCAGTTCGACGAATAAGACGTGCCGGCGAGGTAATCCCTCAAAGTGGAAACGCTAGCGTATGTGTGATAGATCGTTGGCATAGGTTATTTGTTTTCGTCTGCTTTGCTGGCGTCTTTTTTAGTTTTCGTGGCTTTTGACTTCTCAAATACCGTGGGATGCTCGGCGAACAGTTCGTCGGTGATCTCGTATTCGTTGCCGGCTTCAAACACGGCATGGCCCATGATGGCGATCGAATTTAAGCACTTAACTTTCGGCATCTTCTCTCTCCTTTGATTTGTATTTGGGGTGGTGCTAGAGCTTCTACGAACTAGCACCACCCCAACTCACTTCCGGCCATCCCCAGTCAGGCCGTTAATGGCTTAGACCGTTAGGCCATTTTTAAGATCTTGAAGGCAGTCGGGAGAATGACTTCTTGATCGTTGCGCTCACTTGCGATGAACGCCGTTTCACCCAGCTCGGCGTACCTCTCTACCAGACGACGAATTTGACGCCCCCCAGATTTGCGAATCAATGCAAATTGGTTCCAGTCCCCAAGGATCGCGACTTCGTTTCCAGTGGCTAGAGTTGTGTCTAGGTTGGTCGTGTTGTCGTTGTTGATAACTGACTTACCCATGAGCTGCGAATATGGATCCGCTGCTAGGTCTGCAATTCCGCGAGCACCGGCAGCCGTTACCCCGATTCCAGCAATGAAGCTAGAGATCGCCGATGGCATAACCCAGCGACAGTTGTCGCCGCGATGCTGAGCCGGAACGGCTGCATATATGTTCAGCAAATCTTGAGCCACAAGTGCTGTAGCAGATGCGGCAGTCGAGTCAGCAGCAGCAGACGCCAACACAACATTCGTGATGTAGGTGTCGATACTTTGACCGAACGCTGTATCAAATAACTCCGACAAAATTTGTGGCACGTTTGAGGCTGAGTCTGCAAGCAGCTCCTCAGTTACTCGGCTCGATACCGTGAATTTTTGAAGGGAAAACGTGACGCCGGTGAAAACGGGAACCTGATTGCTGTACGCAGCACTCTCAGCGGTCACCGCTACGGCCACTCCGCCCACTGTTGGCAGTGTGCCGGTCTCAGTGCTGACGATGTATTGTCGACATACTGGCGCAATTTGGTTTCCAAAAGCTCCAGAGTTGATCACCGTATCAGGGGCGGTATAGGCCGGAACCGTGAAACCACCGTCGGCATTTGTCGTCTCGTTCAACACTTTCACATAATCAGCCGGAGCGTTCTTCTCGAAGGCTTGATCTGTAGTCGATCGCATCCATACTTCAAAGGCTTTTTCGTACAATCGAGCCTCTGCTTTTTGGTTGTCGCCCATGTGCTTCTGAATCCACGGAGTCTGCGCAGCTGCGGGAACTCCCTTCATCCATCCTGCGGGTTCGAAGTCGTTTGAGATCTTCGAGTTGCCAACGTGTCCGCCGACTCGTGGGGCGTTTTCTGCGAAGGTCTTCTGATCTTCAACGCTTACAGGCAACGTGTTCACTGGCATATCAATTCGCTCAGTGAGCTCATCAAAACTGCGAACCGCTTTGGTTGCTGATTCTGCCTCGTCCATTAGGCCAGAAGCCTTGGCGATTAGTTCGTTCGCTTCGTCGGTCTTACCCTCGGCAAGTAACGATTCGGCGTCGTGGTGAAGTCCGGTTGCGTAGGCAATCTTTTCACTGCTATTCATTATTATTTCCCTTTTCTGATTCATATTGTTTTTGCTGCAATCGGAGACCAAGCAAGCGCGATCGAAATTCGACGGCGTCTCGTACCTGTGCCCGTTGTTCATCCGTGACCGGCGACCACGCAGCATCAGAAATGATGATGGGTTGTTCGTCAGTGGCGGCGGCGCTGGGCTGCTCCATTACTTCTGTTATTGGTTCGGCCTTTGCCGAAATGGTGGTGGTCTCTGGTGAGGCTCCCCGTATAACCGAGGACACTTCGACCCAGTCGAGGTCTTTGATCACTCGGTAGGTATCGTCGGACTCGGTCTCATACTCGGAACCACCTTCCGGGATATTGAATCCGACGGACCATTCTTTGATAAATCCGCCGGCGACGTTCGAGAACGTTTCGCGACCTAGCTGCGTATCGAGATTGAATTGGATCTTGTTATAAAGTTTGGCAGAATCCCCAAAATTAATGGCGTGGGCTTCGAGCACTTTGCCGACCACCTTTGAGGGGTCATGACCAAGCAACACGGTTACGGGCATATTCTGTTCGATGGATGAATCGAAGGCACTTGGAACGATGATGTCCCCGTCGGAATCTGGCTGCCCCATCGAGTTCACGAATGCTTCGACGATTCCTTCTTGGTCGTCAATCACCTTGACGTTCTCCAGTTGGCTAATTTTATGTACGAGCATTGATGGTGTCCTTCACTTCGATTATTCGATTTCCGAGTTCGTTGCGTCCGGCCAACCGTGAGTTCGACGGTTCATAAGATGAAGGAAGCGGAGTCCACGCGAGCGTCCCGTTCGGATGGTCGACGATATCGATCGCGTCTTCGTTTCGATAAATTTGAAGGTGTCGTTCAGCGCATGTATAACCGAACGGATCATAGTTATCGGTGAACGTATCGTTCACGTCGCCATCGGGGTCGAACGCCTGTGAATAGATACTTCCAAGCGAAGCGGCATATCCGAGAGTGGATTGATTTTGCGCACGGGCCATCTCAGTTCTGGCGATAGTTCGCGGTCTGTTTTTGTAGTCTTCGCCGACGACTGATTTGAGGCTTCTGAAGTTAGCGTCCGGAACTCCGTTCGCGACCTGTGCGACCGAGTAACCGTTCTCTAGTCCCTGAGCGATTGTCTTTGCGATGGCTTTTTGAGTCGTGCCGTGAATGATGAATGCCTGACTATTGGCTTGTGCTAGTACATTTTGAACCACTGGCAATTTCTCGTCGAAATCCAGTATGCCCAGTCCGCCTCGTTCGTTGAGTATTTTGAAACTTGATCGAACTACACCGGCATAACTTCCGGCCAGTATTCGGGCGAGATCGTCTTTGGCCCCAATCGGCAAAAGTTCTTCGGCATTAAACGGATATGATTTCTGTTCGCTGACCGGCTCGGCCAGATATCTTCCGAGCACTCCATCGACCCGATTTTTCATTCCGCGATAGTAGCGTTCGAGTTTGGGGATGAGATTATTCACTTCGTCGATACGAGCCGCGATCATTTCTTGGTTCAATAATCGTTCCATTGGTTGGCCCGCGATCGGAGTGTATGGACTGTCGGGTTCGAGTTGACTTTCTAAACGTTTACGAATATCAGTCGAAGCGCTCAACTGTTCAGCCGTCGGAAGTGCCGTCGGTTGAATCTCGGATGAAGGCAACTCCAAGACGTTGAGTGGAAGCCGCCGCAAATCTCCACCCGACAATCCATCCATCGCGAGGCCGGAACGAGCCTCGTTCAGTGAAATCAAACCGGAGTTCCACTGGGCGATCAACCGGTCGGATAATTTGTTTTGATCTTCAATGAGAGCGGCAACGTTGGTGAAGTCAGCGTCCAGATATCCGGCGTTGGAATATTCGTACTCGAAACATTTGTTGAAAAACCGAACAAGTCGTTCGCATAGCGGAATCATTGTTTCGGTGAAAAAGGATTGTCTAGCTTCTCGATAATTTGAATACGTTGCTCGGTCTAATCCCACGACCGAACCAACGATGATCGGTGGTACTCCGAAGACCATGCAGATTCGACTCTCGGTCATATCCCGGAGCGCAGGAAACGCAAGCTCTTCCATCGTCGACCCGACTTTTTCATAGGTCGCGTCCTCGTCGAGAATCGCGAGCTTGTGCATATTGTTTCCACCGAATGTGGAACGCCATCGACTTCGAATCTGATTCGCTTGCTCTTCGTTCTGGATTCGTCGTGACAGTTTGAGCATCCCGCCGATCACGCCGGAATTCTGGAACGCAGTTTTCCCGTATTGAATTTGGGCTTGGTCGAGGTTGATTACTGAGGCCGCCGGTTGCAGTGGTGACAGCCCGTAAAGGTCGGAACTCATGTTCGGAAATTTCATGTGCGCAATATCTGCCGCAGGGATGGTGTACTCGGGACCGTCCAAGCGGTAGTTGTAATATTCAACGCCCCTGACCGCATCGCTCTTAATCGAGATTCGGTCTGGCCTGAGTAAGCGCATTCCGATCATGCGACCACTTTGGTTTCTGACTTTGTAGAGGTACACATTTCCAGAGATGTAAAGTTGAGTGATGAGGTCTTCCAAAAGTTCGTAGAAATCTTGTTGCTCGTTCGGACGTTGCAACATTCGTGCGAGTGGATTGTTCTGCGGAGCGACGGTGGGTTCGGTGCTCGTATCAACCATCACTCGGTAGTTCGGCTCAGTGACAGCGACGGCCAGTTCTCTTAAACATGCGTAGACGATCGCATCCGAGTTGTAACTGTCGCGAGCGAATGATTCTGGATCGATGTCTTGGGACTGAAAATTGTTCTGCCCAAATCCGATAGGGATTGCCGACGAGACGTCGTACCCTTCTTCCTTGATTTCGTCACTATTGAACGGCCACCAATTCGGCATAGACACTCTCAACCTTTTTCACGGCTTGAAGCGCACATGCCGAAAGTGGGGCGACAGCGAAAGGAACAGGATCAAAACGTATCACACGCCCTGAATATTCCACATAACAGCCTAAATTCTACCCATTTTGGGTAGTTTTTAACCGTTTATAACTTACGTCAAACGTGATTAACGTGTTACATCTTCCGTTATCCGCTATGCTTGGAGCTGCAAGCTCCAACCGGAGCAGAAATAGGGAGAAGGAAGATGGGTGAAGAATGCGGAATATGCGGGAACTACAAAGCGGAAGGCACGGTCTGTGATGATTGCTTCCCTCGTTCTGAAGATGAACGCAGAGACGACAGATTACGAGAAGGATTCAATCAGGATGGCGAGCCTTACTAGTCGCAGAGTGCGACAGGGGAAACCGGAATCAGAAGGAGAAGGAACATGACACCAGAAACATTCGACAAGCTACACGACGCATTATCGCTGAAGGAAGATTTCGAAGGCATCGGCCACAAGGGAGATCTCGACAGTGAGGCTTGGTTTATCTTCGTGACCGAACTGCTGCCGCGCATCCCAGACCAGACCCTCAAGAATTGCATCCGGTCAGTTCTAAGGGACGTCCCAGAGTATGACCTATTTCGAGAAGTGGGCGAGGCAATCGGGATGAGATTCAAGGAGGCCAAATCGGGAAAATAAATAGATGAGGGGCTAGGAAAAAACCCGTGCCCCCCAAATCGTTAGCGCGAACCAACGAACTTAAATGATAAACCAGAACAGGAATAATAAGAATGACTAACCCAACAAAAATAGAAACTACACACGGAGCAAAAATGGAGAGAAACATGCTGAACCTAATGGAAACTGAAATGAACGTTCGAGACCTGACCTATGAGAAAAACTTCTTCGAGGATTGGACCTTCATCTCGAACGATGATGGAACCAAGACTCAAAGGACAGTCCATGGATGGGAAGACTACATCAGAGTGGTCAAGGTAGCTGCCAAGCGAGCCGTCAAAGCTGTTGCCGAGGAAGAAACCCGATTCAACCTTGATGAAGCGATTCTCTGGGAAGCTCTTCTTCTTTGGGAAGTGGAGATGGTACACGCCGGACTCTATACCGAAGAGTATGGAATGTTCATGAGAGATATCAACTCTTGGAACTATGGCAAGGTCAGCACTCGCGAGCGAGATTCTGTCCACGCCCAACTCCGCACCTTGTTCGATACGAACGTTCAGGAACTCGAAGACGAATCGGACTTGAGCCTCGACCTGATAGAAGTTCTGGTCGCTGACATTTATGATGTCTTACACCTGAGCCACGAAGAACGAGCGGTGAAGGCACTGGCGGTGATGGGGCAGACTTTGGAGCACCCATGTCGGCAAAGCCGCTTCTCCTTCTCTGGGGAAGCACACTGGCCCGACACTGAGGGCGTGTTCTACGGCAACGGCATCTCAGCAATGGAAGTATAGACACGAGAAGGAATCGAACAATGACCAATCAAGATGCGAACAAAAAATGTGTCATATGCAAAACACTCTATGTCGGCCACGGCAACAATGCTGAACCGGTCATGAGTGGCTATTGCTGCGACTCTTGTAATAGTGAATATGTAATCGCCGCCCGTGTACAAGATGTAGACTCCGGCCAGAAATAAAAGAAGGAATAAGACAATGACAACAAAAAATTTGATCGACGCGAATGAACAAGACGGACTATACGCACTCGAAGAGGATGGGCGAGTCTGGTTACTCACTGGCCCTGAAATGGATCAGGAGTCGGAAGACTGGTCAATCACTCTCGACGAGGCGACCGACGGACTCTGGGCGCTCCGGTCGCTTGGCCGACACCATAGGTCCGGCGGTCTCAGACGTGACAAGGCGATTTGGAATTCACCTATCGCGGCGTGGATGTATCACAAGGGTCGACATGCTGTCGACAACATGATTGTCGGAGACCGACTCGAACTCGACTTCTTCTCAATTACAAAACTATATTAAGGAATAAAACAATGTCAAATTATACACACGAAGAATTGTCGAAGGCTTTCGATTCAGTATGCGATCCGGAAGATTGGAAAGCACCGATCCGAGCTTCGGTAAAATATACCACCCATGATTTTGATCTCGTCAGAGAAGCGGTCGAATATTTCACCGCAACTACCGTCAGTTTTGAAACTGGCGTGAGCGATGAACTATGGGTAGTTGCGGACGGTTACCGAATGGGACCAGCCGGCCCATAAAGAATAGGAAAAAATATAAGAAATGGATAAGGGCCGAAAGGCCCTTTTTTCTTGCTCGGTTTATTTAATAAATATCCCCCCCCCGCCATTATTAAAATAAAACAGCC
>CAXBHV010000051.1:0-13472 GCA_963974855.1 uncultured Rhodopirellula sp.
GCCGGAACCGTGGCTAGCGGGCGGTTGATTTATTCGAAATGCAACTCGCAGTTGTGAGCCGTGAGCCGTAAGGCACCGGGTAATGTGAAATACCCGGCCGCTCACGCGCGAGCGGCTCACTAAATCAACAGGCCGCGAGCGCCAAAACGGCCAATTTACTGAAAGACTGTTGCCTAACTGCTTAAGTATTCCTGAATTTGCGGCTAGACGAAAATTATATGTTTATTTGCCAATTGCATTTGCCCGCGGCAAGCCCGTGTCCAATTAGACGCACCACCGTCGGAGGTCTCGCCGTCGTGAAGAATGTTTGCCTTATCACGTTCATGATCTTTGCCTTGGTTCAAGACGCCTCGCCCGTCTTGGGGCAGACACTAACCGAGCGTCTCGTCCAAGAAGACCCGGCCAAGCTCGTTCAGCAGGCACGCCAAGAGGGTGACATCGTTCGTGGCGCGATTCTGTTTCACCAGGGCAATATCAATTGTGCGAAGTGCCATCGGCCGATCAGCGAGAACGATCGTATTGCGCCCGACCTTAGTCGCTTGGGACAAGAGGTTACCGATGCGTCGATGGTGGAATCGATCCTGGAGCCTTCAAAGACGATCCGCAAGGGCTTCGAAACCGTTTCGGTGTTAACCGCCGACGGCCATGTGATCAATGGAAGTGTCGTCAGCCAGGACGATCAGAAAGTCGTTTTGCGAAGCAGTCAAAACGTCGACCAGTTAATTACGATTGAGCAAGACGACATTGATGCGATCAAACCTAGCACCAAGTCGAACATGCCCGATGGGTTGGCGAACGAATTGAAGGATCGCCAACAGTTCCTTGACCTCCTTCGCTATAGCCTTGATCTGAAACAGCGTGGACCCACGGACGCTGCGTCAAACGAGGAATCGATGGTTCGTCGTGAGCTCAGCGACGAGGTCAAAGGGATCGTACTGATAAAGAAATTGAATTGTGGTTCCTGTCACGATTGGAAGACTGCCGAGTCACTACCGCCGCTACAACACGCCCCTGATTTGAAATGGTCGGCCAAATGGTTGAACCCGAATCAGCTCGCAGAATTCATCGCCAACCCTCAGCAGGTTAAGCCTGGAACAAGCATGCCTCACATGCTCGGTCACCTGGACGACCAAATACGAAAGGATTCGGCAACCGCCATTGTTCACTTTCTGACATCCATTGCGGGCAACGAGTTTCAGGCACAGGCGGATCGCGAGCAAGGTGACGAGGGGATTCCGCGGGGCGAAGAGTTGTTCCATTCGGTGGGCTGTGTTGCTTGTCACTCGCCACGCAACGATATGGCGATCGAGCAACCGTTGGACGACTCGATTCCTCTTGGTGATCTCGCCAACAAGTACGACACGAAGGCACTCGCAGCGTTTCTAGAAAACCCGCATGTGGCTCGTCCCTCGGGCCGCATGCCTAACATGCAGCTGACTCATCCCGAAGCTCTCGATCTGTCTCGCTACCTGCTGCAATCGAACGACAGTGGCGAGGACAGCTCAACATCGTCATGGGAAATCGACGCCACGCTTGCTGGAAAAGGCAAGCAGCTTTTCACGGAACTACGCTGTGTCAATTGCCACACAGGCATCGCTGACACCGCTCCTCGCTTGGCCAGTCCATCTGCCCTCGCAGACGTCGACCCTAAACGAGGGTGTCTGTCTGGCGAACCGGGCGAGTGGCCGGAATACCGCCTTGATGAGCTGGATCAGCAGCATATTCAAGCGGCGCTGCGAAGTTTGCCAGCGGAGCTAACGGCAGAGCAGGAAATTGACATCACGCTGGCGACGTTTAACTGTGTCGCGTGTCATCGCCGAGACAATGTCGGCGGAGTTTCTGCGGATCGGAGTCATCATTTTCAAACCACGAATCTGAATCTTGGTGAACAAGGCAGGATTCCGCCCACGCTTACCGGCGTCGGTGCCAAGTTGAATGAAAAGTGGATGCGTGACGTTCTGGTCAATCATCGCTCCATTCGACCGTACATGAAGACTCGGATGCCTCAGTATGGCGAGCAGAATGTAAATCGTCTGATTGAGTTGTTCCAATCCAATGACCGACTCTCTGATACGGAATTTGCAGCGGTTGAAGACCTCAAAGAGATGCAAGAGTTGGGGCTGAAGATCGCTGGAAACCAAGGACTCAATTGCGTCGCATGCCACACATTCAGGTACGAGCAATCTGACACGATGCCCGCCGTCGATTTGACGGAAATGTCGCAGCGGCTAAAGAAAGACTGGTTTTACCAGTACATGCTGGATCCCCCACGATTTAGTCCCAACACCGTCATGCCATCGTTTTGGCCAAACGGCAAAGCGATCCGGCCGGACATTGCCGGTGACGCAAAATTCCAGATAGAAGCTCTGTGGCAATACCTGCTCGATGGGCGGCAAGCACGCACACCCCGAGGGCTGATCGTTGAACCGCTCGAGTTGCTTGCCAGCGACGAAGCCGTCATGCTCCGCCGTAGCTATCCGGACGTCGGCAAACGGGGCATCGGCGTCGGTTATCCGAATCAGGTCAATTTAGTGTTCGATTCCGAGCAGATGCGTTTGGCGATGATCTGGAAAGGGAAATTTGCGGACCCTGGAGGAGTTTGGCGAGGCCAGGGGCATGGCACGGTGCGGCCGCTAGGTGACAGTCTGGTTCGCTTCGCTCACGGTCCCGAGCTCGACGACGCGGAATCGCCTTGGATCGTGGACGACGGTCGGCCTCCGCATCACCGATTCAAAGGCTACTCGCTCGATGAAAAAATGCGTCCGCGATTCAACTATGAATTTGGCAATGTGATCATCAATGATTACTACGTCGACGCGATTGACTCGTCGACAAATGCCCCCTACATCCGCCGCACATTGACGATGAAGTCGAGCTCCGGTGAAAGCAATGTTACGTTTCGTGCCGCGACGGGAAAGTCGATTAAGCAATCCGATGACGGCAGCTTTCTCGTCGACGATGGACTACGGATACGCGTTGACGAAAAACACGCAGGCACGATTGTGGATCAACTGAATGCAAAACAACTTCGCATTCCATTGACGGTGAACGAGGGCGTGACGCAATTGATCCTGGAATACAGATGGTAAGGAATTGAAATGAGAATCCCGATTGTTTTCATGCTAATGCTGTTCTCGCTGGGGACGCTACGTGCCGAGCCTCTGGGTGAGTATTGGGGAACCGCAGAACAGGAAGCGAAATATTACCGCATCGTTGAAATTCCATTTCCCGACGAGATGGCAATGGAAGCGAGCAGTTTCGAGGTACTGCCAGACAATCGTTTGGCAGTCGGCACTCGTCGTGGCGACATCTATCTCGTCACTGGCGCGATGGACCAATATCCGAGTACCAAGTTCCACCGTTACGCAGCGGGGCTGGATGAAATCATGGGATTGTCTTACCAAGACGGTTCCTTTTTTGTCACGCAGCAAACCGAGGTGACTCGGATTACGGACACGAACCAGGATGGCCGTGCCGATCAATTCGATACACTCAGTGATGCGTGGGGCTTTCGTAATTACCACGAATTTGCCTTTGGTTCCAAGCTCGACCCCGACGGGAACATCTGGGTGGCGCTGTGTTTGTCGGAGTCCTACAAGTCGAAGGTGCCGTTTCGTGGATGGTGTGTGAAGATAACGCCTGACGGACAGACCATTCCGGTTTGCAGCGGCATTCGCAGTCCTTGCGGTATCGGACCCAATGAACACGGCGTCATGTTTTACGCCGAGAGCCAGGGGCCTTGGAACGGATCATGTTCGCTAAAGGTGCTGGAGCCCGGCGGATTCATGGGACATCCCGTCAGTTTTAATTGGTATCCGTTGGCGAAAGAACTTGGACCGGCTCCCGTCGTCCCCAATTCGCCATCACGTTTACTGACCGAAAGCAAACGGGTGAAAGAGCTTGTTCCGTACGCGGTGGTATTTCCGTATCGAAAGATGGGGCGGTCGATTTCAGGCTTCATGGTCGATCACACCGGAGGCAAGTTTGGACCGTTTGAGAATCAGATCTTCATTGGCGACTTTAGTCTGAGCGTGATGATGCGCGCGACCACCGAAAAGGTGAACGGCGTGTGGCAAGGGGCGTGCTACCCGTTCCGAGAAGGCCTTGCGACCGGACTGCTCGCCTGTCAGTTCACGCCGCGTGGCGACCTGATTGTCGGAGGCACCAATCGCGGTTGGCCCGTCCGCGGGCCACGGCCTTACGCCTTGCAGCGACTTGATTGGACCGGCCTCGTGCCCTTTGAGGTAAAGGAGATCAATGCCCGCCCGGACGGTTTCTTGGTCACTTTTACCAAACCGGTAGATCGCGAAATCGCTGCGAAACCAGAGTCTTACGCACTCTCGACGTACACGCATCTTTATCGGCAAGCTTACGGAAGCCCGGAAGTCGACCAAACCACTCCACGCGTTTCCAATGCAACCGTTTCAGCGGATGGATTGCAGGTGCATCTACAGATAGATGGCCTTGTTCAAGGGCATGTACACGATTTTGATTTTCATCCATTGCGGTCGGCCGAGAACGCTCCTCTCGTCCATTCAAATGCCTACTACACGCTGAACGAAATCCCGCGGTCACCGACCGCGGAATGAATTGAATCGGCAGAATGACTTGGATCGAACGAGCCGATGCTTGCGTGTCACCGAAGCTTACTTTTGAAAGTGCTATACCTCATGTTGCTGAAGTTAAGCTGTCCACGTTGGGTCGTCGCCACCGCGGCTCTCTTTTTGTTAACTGCAAGCATGTACGACGAAGTCATCGGGGCCGATACCGTAACCGATGCAGTTAATTGGTCGGAGATGCTCGCCAATCATGACCTCGAATGGAACCGATTGCCACAAACATGGAAAGAGGCACCGTTTCTTGGCAACGGCGAACAGGGCACGATGATGTACCAGATCGACGCGAAAACGCTTCGCTGGGACGTGGGAGACTCGGCTGCTCATGATCACCGGCCCCTGGATCAGGACGACTTAGCCGAAAAGAACGCCCCGGTACTCAATCGCGGCAGGCACTTTATTGGTCATCTGCGAGTGATCTTTCCCGCAGCTCTGAGCCAAAGCAAATCCAAACTTTCGCTATGGGATGCGGAAGTGAGCGGCACAATCCGCTCTGCAGCCGGCGCCGCTCGCTGGACGACCATGGTTCACGCCACCGAGCCGGTCATGCGATTTGAGCTAAGCACCGAGGGCGAACTGGATGGGGCGAGATTTTCCTATGTGCCCGAGCAAGCCACTAATCCTCGCGCGATTCGTGCCAAAACGCCACGCGATCCCGCGAACCCGCCACCGGTCGTCACCAAGTATGCCGACGGCGTGCAGGTGGCGGTTCACAACCTGCACGCGGGCGGCCAGACCGCAGTGGCTTGGTTGACCGTGGAATCGGGGCATCAACAAACTCTCTGGTTAAGCGTCAAGCACAGCTACCCCGAGCGTGACGCGTCGTCGCAAGCGGTGTCGGCGGTGCGGACGGCTGCCGCCGCGGATCCGACCGATTGGATCACGCGACATCGTGATTGGTGGCACCGCTATTACCGCCAAAGCTTTGTGTCGACCGGCGATCGTTTCTGGGATGCGTTCTATTGGATTCAGCAGTACAAGCTGGCTTGCGCCACACGAGATAAGGGCTGGATCCTGGACAACCAAGGTCCCTGGCTGCAACCAACTGCCTGGAACGCGACGTGGTGGAATTTGAATGCTCAACTTGCACACAGCGGTTTCGCAGGAGCCAATCGACGTGGGATGGGGTCGGCTTTGAGCCACCGGCTGGATCTGTGCCGCGACAACTTGGCTCGAAATGTCGCCGAAGCCTATCAAGCTGACTCCTACGCACTGGGTCGCAGTAGTTCGGGTTGGGATTTACTCGGCCATGCGGGCCAACCCGGCACCGGACGTCCTCCCATGGACGCAAATATCGGCAGGGAGTGTGCCAATTTGCTGTGGGCGTTGCATAACGTTGATTTGGAATATCGTTATTGGCAAGACACCTCGCTACGCGACCGAGTGCTTTATCCGCTGCTCGTGCGTGCAGTGAACTATTATCGCCACTTCTTGACCGAAGAGGCCGACGGCTATTTGCATTTACCAGAAACCTACAGTCCCGAATACCGGAAGGCCGCCGACTGTACATATGACTTGGACCTGCTTCGCTGGGGTAATGCTCGATTGCTTTCGCTTGCCGCAGAGATGGGGATTACCGAAACGGACGAACCCTTGATCACCGAGTGGCGAGAAATCCAGACCAAGCTTGTGCCGACCCACGTCAATGACACGGGACGAATGATTGGACGGAACGTCGCACTAACTGGCCGACATCGCCACTTTTCCCATTTGCTCGCCATCTATCCATTACGCACGCTGACGCCCGAAACGCCGGCGGACCGTGAGCTAATTGAAACGAGCCTGAATCATTGGCATAGCTTTGGTGGGGCGATGGCAGGTTACTCGTTAACCGGCGGGGCGTGCTTGGCCGCACTTCTCGGTGACGGAGATCGAGCACTGGAGTTTCTTAATGGTCTAAAATCTTTTCTGCACACAAACACGTTTTACTCCGAAGCGGGCGGTTTGCCCGTGATTGAAACTCCACTGCACGGTGCGACCACGATCCAGGAGATGCTGCTGCAAAGTTGGGGAGGGCGTCTGCGTGTCTTTCCCGCGGTCCCGCAGCAATGGAGTGACGTTCAATTCCACAGACTCCGAGGCGAGGGAGCGTATCTGGTCAGTGCTCGGCGCGAACGGGGCGCAACCCAGTGGTTGCATGTTTCCGCGGAAGTCGGAGGCAGCGTCGAAGTGGCGTCGCAATTGGTGGATGCCCAGTGGGTTGGTTCCGCAGGCGTGAAGGTCAAAGTTCTGGAAGCGGGCGTCTATCAGGTCGATTTGCCCAAGGAGGGTTACGTGCTGTTTTGGCCCCAAGGTCAACAGCAACCCGAAGCCAACGTCACCTCAGTTCCTCGCCATGGAAATGAACATCGCTTCGGATTATTCGATACCAATGTCGATCATGTCTCTAAAGAAGATTAGGGTGCACTTGCGTTAGGAGAGCTAAGCTTCCAGCGTGTCATCTCTACGTAGCATAGGCTTTCAGCCTGTTGAAGATGTTTTGACAGGCTGGAAGCCTATGCCGCATTATTGGCAGGGATCGAGCGTTGTGAGCACAGAGCGATCAACCACATTGGGAAGCTCTTTTCGTAGCGAAACTCGCCAAGAGTTTCGGGTGGGGGCGAGAGTGGACGAAAGTCTTCGCGACTTTTGCTACGAGAGATGTGGCATAGGCTTGCACTAGCGTTAGCGGGCGAGTCGCTCTTCGAACTCCAGTCGCGAGGACGAATGCAGCATGACGTACTCGAATTTCTTGACCGCTTGGTATTTCGAAATTTGCATGTAGCGGGCGTACAATTCAAAATCGCCACAAGTGGAAAGATAATCCAGGTCTATCTTTCCGCCAGTGTCATGCCGAGCGGCACACGCTTTCATCACTTCTGGATCCAGTGTCGCGATAAACTCTGTGAGCAATTTTTGGTTACCGTCCGCCGACGACTGCGTCACGAATTGGGGTGACATCGTCGCTGGCGATTCTTCGCTGCTGCTCGCGATCGCGAAAAATGTCAGCGCCGAAATGAAAAAGGTAAAAGCAAAAAGAATGGCAACTCGCATTTGACCCTCAGGTTCTGTGGGGGATCGAAGAATGATTCACTTCTGCAACCCTAGGTTAAATCCGGTTACTGGAAACGGAATCCGAGGAAAAAGTGGCTTCTTCTCTTTTCGCTAGGAGGAAAATGCATTGAAACTAGCCATTTAGCCACGCCCTCTAAAAAAACGCTTCGGTAGACAACACCGACAATTCCAAAACATTTGAGGTCTTTCCCTTCGTAAATGAGAACCCCTACTGTAGGCCCTTGTCACCACATGCATTGAGTAGGGGAAGGTCGCGGGTTTGACGCAATCCATACCCCGCAGCGGATGCAACTCGTTGTCGCAAAATGACTTATGCAAACAACCCCGGAGCAGAGTGACGGTTGGGACGGGATCCTTCGATGCAGAGGTGGCAAGGCTTTGCGATACACTCGCGCAAACTCGTGCGCTGAGAATGACTGCAAAAGGCGAGTTTTCTGCTTGTAACGATTGCCATCGACATCCCCTTGCTTTGGAGTTGAAGTTGTTCAATCCGTAGGACGATTCTATGCTAGGATCCCGTAGCCGATAATTGAAACGATGTTGCATACGGCGAGCAACAGCGAAGCCCCGCCCACTCCATCGCCCTCCTTTGTTTCTCCGTAGAAATGCTGCGGCTAAATGTGACCAGCTGAACGCAATGACACCGATGCAGCAACCAAATTACCGCGCCGTTGACGTAATCCCACGGCACGGTCGTAATGCCCATTCGAGTCCACCGTTCCCGAGTTGCAAACAAATTTATGACGTTACTACGCTCCATGCGGTCACTGCGACCTGTGGGGATGTTGCGGCTATAGAGGACGCTGGAAAAATGTGGCAAAAGCAATCAGCTAGTTTGCTTGACATCAAATCAGTGCAAGGCGACCCACCCGAGTCGGATTGGGCAGTACACTCACGCACGTGGAAATTTATGCGGGCGGCCGAAATGGAATGGATGGGGACTGGAGCAGGAGTGTTTTATGCATAGAAATTCGAACCGTCCTCGACCTTACAGTCGCTTTGATTCGGTGCTGTCTTACTTGCTGATCGGCAGTGTCGTTTTGATCGGCAGTGCGATGTTTTATTTACGTGAGGCGGGACATCTTGAAAAGACACTGCTGAATGAAGAACGTAGCCGCGTCGACACGTTTGCTCAAATCATTCAATCCAGCTTGCATCCGGTTGCCGATAATTTGCGTCAGCTTGCCAATGATGGCAGTTTGATTGATTACGCGACCACTGGTCGTCCCGCCGATTTGGATCGAGTTATCCAGCAAGCCGTCGTTTTCAGCCGACTGAAGCCCGAGTACGACCAGATACGTTATCTGGACGAAGAGGGCCATGAGGTGATGCGAGTCAACCAGCTAGGCAGCGTCGTCAATGAAAACCAACTGCAAGACAAATCAGATCGATTGTATTTTCAAAGAGCCAAGTCGCTCTCGAAAGGGCAGCTCTACCTATCGGCATTCGACCTTAATGTTGAATACGGCCAGGTCGAAAATCCGCATCGGGAAGTATTGCGATTTGCGATGCCAGTCTTTGATGCGACAGGAGAGCGACATGGCGTCTACGTGATCAACTATCTGGGCGCCAACGCTCTCTCGGACCTCGAGAAAATCCGCCCCGAAATGCGACACCGGCTTCGCATTATCAATGCCGATGGTTACTGGCTAAAAGCGTCGCGACCTGAATTGGAGTGGGGTTTTCTGTTTCCTGAGCGGAAGTTGCAACCGCTTGATAAAACCGAACCCGGTCTGTGGGCCCAGATCCAGTCGAATCAAGAGGGACAGGCCCGCATGTCAACAGGGATGTTGACTTGGCGAAAGCTTGGGCTCAGGAAAAGTGTCGCTACCGACTCGGACAACGACACGGTCATTGCGGAAGAAAAATTTCTTGTTATCGCGTCGGAGATCTCCAACGAAGAATACGCTGAAATCTTCTTCCATTTGCGAATGGTTTTCCTGATGGCAACGGCCATCTTGTTGACGGTCACCCTTTTTACCAGTCGCGTATTTCGCTCGAAACAACGTGCCAGCGAATCACTGCGGCGCAGCCAAGAAAATCTAAAAGAGTCGTTGCACACCATCGACCACGCCGTTCAGGCACGTGAAGCCGCCGAATCGGCGAACCAAGCGAAGAGCGATTTCCTGGCGTCGATGAGCCACGAATTGCGCACGCCGCTCAATGGCATCCTGGGCATGAACGAGCTTTTGACGCAGACGGAACTGACAAAGCAACAGCGTAAATTTGTCGATGCCGCGCGGACTTGCGGCGAGTCGCTGCTAAAGCAAATCAATGATATTCTTGATCTGTCAAAAATCGAAGCTGGCAAACTCGAGCTGGACATCCAAGAGCATGACATCGAATCGCTAGCGTATTCGGTCACGGAAATGTTTTCCTTGCGAGCTCAGCAAAAAGGGTTCCCGCTACTTTGTCATATTGATCCACAAGCCTGTGTGAAAGTTCACTGCGATGGAAATCGCTTGCAACAAATCCTTGTGAATCTTGTCGGCAACGCAGTGAAATTCACTAAGTCGGGACAGGTCATCTTGCGCATCGAGTCTGTCGAACGAAAGCTAGGTCGGGCACGACTTCGTTTCTCGGTCGTCGACACTGGTATTGGCATTCTTGCCGAACGCCGCGACCGATTGTTCAAGCCGTTTTCGCAAGTGGACCCCTCTGCGTCACGGGAATTCGGTGGCACCGGACTAGGGCTGTCTATCTGCAAGCAATTAGCGGAATCGATGCACGGAGAGGTCGGCGTCGAAAGCCAAGCCGGAGTGGGCTCGACCTTTTGGGTCGAAGTTGAACTCGAGCTCGCAAGGCAGGAGTCGCTGGTCGAATCACGGCGACGAGTTCTCTCTGGGATCTGTGTCGTATCGATCGATAATAGCGAAAGCCAGCGAAAGCAGATTTACGACAGCTTGCGAGCGTGGGGATGTCCATTCGAGCTCGTCGACACGTTTGCCGCAGCAATGCGTGCAATCGACAACGCAAAAAACAATGGCAATCCCTTTTCACAGGTGCTGGTGGATTGCCAAGGTTATGAAGGCGTCCACTTCGATACGTTCAATGAGTTTGTTCAGCAGTGCCCATTGCCAATTATCGCAATGGGAGCCAATTTTGACGATGCAACGCTTGAAAAGCTAAAACAGGCAGGCGTGCAGGACGTGTTGCTTGACCCTGTCCGCCCCAGCGTTCTGTTTGATGCATTAGCGTCAGGGATGAAGAGGGTCGCTTCGGATCAACCAGAAGACGCAACGCCAAACGACTCATCCAAGACGCAAACGCCATCGTTCAATGGGCACGTCCTGGTTGCCGAAGATAACAGCATCAACCAACTCTATGTCTGCGAACTGCTCAAGCACATCGGTTGCACCTATGACGTCGCGAAAAATGGAGATGAAGCACTCTCGTTAATTAACGAGCAGCAATACGATCTCGTTTTGATGGACTGTCAAATGCCCGAGATGGACGGTTTTACTGCGAGTCGAGAAGTACGCCGCCGCGAAGCCAATTCAGGCAAATCCCAGCGATTGCCGATCATTGCCTTGACCGCCAATGCTCTTAAAGGCGACCGTGAACGATGCTTGCAGGCCGGGATGGACGAGTACCTAAGCAAGCCGATCGAGTTTCAGACACTACGGCAAATGCTCTCGAGATTCTTAGCGAAACCGGCCACATCGAAGAGTTAAGGGTAACCGTACGCTGGATTCTTGGGGTCGAAGTCCAGCTCCGTTAGCTCTACGTTGGTTTGCACATCGTGGTACGTGTACGACTCTTGCAGCGGAGCGACGTCATCCGCAGACTCAGGCCAACCAAAACTTCGATAGCGAAGAATCAAATGACGGGTCGGGTCCATCACGATTTCTGCCAGCGAAAAATCGTCTTCCTTGCCGGACGGCTTTGCTCGTTTGACCTGGATCAACTCAGCCGAAACATCGTCAAGCTGGAAATCACGGGTGATGGTGACTTGAATGTCGGGGTTATTCAGATCCTGTTGTCCCCGCTCGATCAACTTTTCCACCAGTCGCACGATGCCAATTTCGGAGATCGGGTACCGCTGGCCTCGCATTGCCAGAAATCCATTAGGGTCAAGCGGTGGGATCGAAGCGAGTCCAAGCAATCCCGCCTCATGCACAAGCAGCTTTCCGTCATGCAGATCCTCGGCCCAGATCACTTCGCGGCCTTTCACCGATTCCGGTGCAATAAATTTCAGATAGACACGTTTGCCGGCCGTTTCGGTGCCATCACGAAAGCGTGTTTGCACCTTCAATTGAATCTCCGACTCTTGGCCGAGGACGCCGCTGCTATCGATTTCTTGTTTGACAAACCGAGCCGTATAGCTGTGTAGCGAACGAGCAATCGCGGCTCGTGCATCGGTTGCGATTTGAAGCACCTCGGCTAGCGAGGACTCGCGTGTCTTGGGTTCTGCAACTTCATCGTCGACACCCCTGGATTTGGTGCTCGAGAGATCCGTCGGCAACACTCGCTCTGAGCTAATTCGTCCGGAGCTGCTGACCGTATTGAACAGCAACACGGTGGCGACCACCGCAAAGACAGAGACGCCAAGCAGAAGATGTCTATTGAAAAATCGCATGGAATAAAACTCCGATGGATGCAAGAAGCGTCAATGAGGTATGGCGTTGAGTCTTTACTGAATATTGATTTCGCAGCGTTTTACACGCCGCAATGGGATGACTCGCAGCTTGCTTGACGCCATTGTATTGGGGGCATGCTGCCAATGATCGCGACAATAAAGACATTAAAAACGTCGGCCTCCGAGAGAGGCCGACGTGTAGATTTTTCAAGGTAGCGTGCAAGTTTTAGAAATTGCCTTGGTTCTGCATTTTCTGTTGTTGAACTTGGCGTACTGCAGAGCCGACCGCTTGCAACAGTCCTTCGCTGATCATCATTTTCGACTCTTGGCCGTTGGCGATCGACTTTTGCACAACGATTACATCACCACCATCGGTGGCACGCGACAGCGTGTCGATCATCGCAGCGATCACCTCGTTGGTCTCAATCGATTGAGCGTACTGAAGGATAGGAAGTAATTTGACTCGGAACTGACCTACCGGACGAACCGCGCCTTGGTCGCTAGCTCCCGCATCGATCAATTGCTTCATCAGTGCTTCGCTGTCTTTACCAACGGCGACGAATACTGACTTGGCTCCTGTTCCGACATGAACTCGCAACTTAGGACCGAACATTTTCTGAAGCTCGTCTTCGCCCTCGGGCACATCGGCTTCGACCAAGTGCATCGAAACCCCCTTGTAGCTACTTACGTCAAACGAAAATTTCGGAGCGTTAGGTTCGTTTTGAATCTTCGCCGCCAAGTCTTTGACGATTTGAGCCGCTTCGTTGCCATCCGCTACGAAACCCCCAAACACGAATTGGAAATCGTTTTGGTTGGCCAACAACAGGGCTCCGACGTCTGCTTTGCCTTCTTTGACCGAGCGGCTGGCGAGATCGATGATTCGTTGAACCAGTGCTTCGACGTCGTCACGTTGGGCGTCCGACAAATCGTCCGACTGATTCAGTGCAGCACGAATCGCTCCGGTCGCGTTTTCCAAGCTGGCGCTGACCTGCTCAATTGCTTCTGGTCCAATCGACATTGCGGTGTGGTAATACGCGGCCGCGTCGTCACGAATGACGGTTGCAAACTGGGATGGAATCGCCTGTTGACCACCATACATCGATGCCAATTCGCTACCGGCAACTGCCGTGAAGGATCCTTCGAACATCAATTGCTTGCCGGCTTGGTCAATATTCCAACCAATCTTCAGCTCGTCGGTATCTTGGATCAATTGCTCGATCTGC
>CAXBHV010000052.1:0-13408 GCA_963974855.1 uncultured Rhodopirellula sp.
GGAACAAAAACTCACCCCCAATATCCGATGACAACAGGAGAAATTTAGCAGTTCAGGATTGGCTCGGACAAGACGTGTGGGATAAAGATGACCAAACCGATGGCGAGGATGAGAGCAAAAATGGACCAAGCAGCCACATTCGATATCCAGCAGATAAGCAGGACGCCGACGAAGAATGTAATGACACGCAAACGGGCAGTCGGAAGACGAGCAGGGACATCGACACTGGTGTCGAGATCATCACGGTATGCCCACGCGTTGAAATGCCACAAGAACGCTGCCAATGTAAAACCAACCAGCGGGATGTCGATCAGCGGTGCAAAAGCAATTCTGTCCATTGAGTCAAATAGCGATTTGCGATCGATCTAAAGTTTGTATTGACGGATCGAAAATGCGTTCAAGCCTGACCGCGTTGGGTCTTGGCGGATTCGATCGATGTCAGTGAAAATTCGAGTGTATTCGAAACACGGGCTCAAAAATGTTTCTGTACCATCATTCTCTTTGGCGTCAAGACGCTCTTCCCCAGGGAAGGCAAAACCATCAAACGCTCTGACCCACCCCATGCGGCAGAATGAAGAATTCGATTCCAAATTTCATCCGCCTGAGTCGATGGTCGTCGCAAGATATTGAGACACGATTTCGTTGGGGTGAATCCCGTAGAATTCCTGCGTCGGATCACTCGCGACCCAGACAACCGAACTCGACTCCAACCCAAGTTGATCGTCTTTGGGGTTGAAATTCCAAGCGACACCCACACGGCCATTCAGCTCCGCGAACGTCCATGTTTGGCCTGAGCGAGCGAGACAGGGGGCAAAGTCGTCGTGAAGTTCCTCCCAATCCTTCGGCCACGCATCGCCATTGGCTTTCATATGTGCAACACACATCTGTGCCACCAATCGTGCGGCGTACGTACTTTGACTGGCTTCGATATTTTGTCGCGTGCGTGCGATCGTAGTCGTAATCGACCAAATTGCAACCGCGACAAAGGCCGTCGCAAACATCAAATGACGCGAGCTGTACTGCAATTTTCTTTTCATCACGGTTCGTCGATGGCTGCCCCAATGTATCTACACAAACTGATGGGCGTAGCGTTTGGAGACACAGCCTACCAAAATACAACTTCCTGCAACGCCAAACCCCGTCGCAAACGCCGCTGATATCCAGACCAAGCTCGAGCTAACGTTTCGTGAAAGTAGAGCGTTACCGGGAGAATCTAGGCGAAAGTAACATGTGACAGGATCACCGCGTGTCGCAGTTTCGATAATGCGATCAGCTTCGCGGTAGTGATTAACGAAAGGTCCTAGGTGCCGAGTTGAGCGTGTGTATCGCTTCCCCTCAACATAATAAGTGTATGAAAATGTGGTTCGTCGTTGCCTGTTCTTGCCTGTGCCAACGTACCCGTGTTCGTAGCTGAGCTCTTCGATGTTTGCTTCACTTGCATTTCGCAGCCAAAGCCACTCGTGAAAATCAGACATGATCCCTAGACATGCCCAACCAGCAATTGCCATGAAGATAGTCGAGAGCACGTAGCCAAATATGCGTTTAGGGGTAAAGTGCGGCATTTCAGTGTGTTGCGACGGGTATAACACGATCGTCAGATTTGAGTTGTTGCAATAGATGATCGGCATGGTGATTCGCCCAATCCAATGACGGTAGAACGGGCTTGCCTGTCTTTGTAACGTGCCAAGGGCCTTGGAGCAATTCGGACTCAAAACCCGATTGACATTGTTCTGCGACGTTTTGTGCGAAGATAGATTAAACAATCAATCGAGCAAACAAACTCTGTTTGGGACGCCAGCATTGCAGTCGTTCCGATAAGTGCCGGCCGATCGTTGTAGGGTCAAGCGACCGATGAATCTTCATTGATTCTCCGGTCGTGTAAATGCCTCGGTCCATGCGTTTTAGCAGCAGTTGTCTAAGGGTCAGAGAGTCAGGGCCATCGCAGTCGGAAATTGCGGCTGTTGTAAAATGTCTGGCTGAGACCCAAGGATGGCAGAGTATTGCTGAGTATTGTTAATCGCCAATTTGCGGGGCCGTAAGAAGACCGGATAGCGACCACGATGTTCCAATTCTCGCTAGCGAGACGGAATCAGCTGACGCGGTTAGGCCGTTTGTCGAGATCACCACATTGCCGTCAAACGATACTGTCGATCGTCCAATTTTGGGGTCTGTCTTCATCATGAATCTGTTTGCGGAGATACGGATCGAGTTACAAACAAAGGTACATGAACCCGTTGCTTCAAGATCAGAAAGTGATAGCGAATCAGGATTATTCATCGCCTGGGATCGAATTGCGAATCGCATGACATCCGCCGAGACTGTGAATGTGCCATTTGCTTGGCTTGAGTGTTTGATTTGTGAGCGTTCGGACAACATGATAATGTGCTTGCCGTCCACCAGCCTTGTCTCGACGCGCCCTCCACTAATTTCGTTTTCTTCGTTGAAATGGGTAACGGAGGCAGGAGGCAGGGGCAAACTCTCGACGTGCTGCATTTCCAATGGAACGACGGCGGGCAGTAGCATGCGCCGTTTACCCGAAAAAGGTTCGTCGCAACATGCGAGTGTTGCAAAGAGCGATAAGAGAGTTGCAGTAGCGAACTTTATGAACATTGCAATGATCCTCCGTGAGAAGTGGAATACCCGATTATCGCAAACTTGCCGCCCCCTGTCAGTGCCAAACTTGGTTTGGCGACCCAGTCGGACGAACGGCCAGCATCACAGGGCCTTCACGTTTGACGTCTTATCGATCACGCCCAGATTAGCGGTGCTGTCGCCTACACTTGCTTTCTCGCCAATTGCAGTCAACTCGCCGTCCATTATCGAGCTGTGATTAGGGAGCTAATGAATACCACATTGGGTCCATGCCCCAGCGACTGATACCCTCGACTGCGAGGCCAAGAAACGCAGCCTGTGCGACGAGCGATAGGACGTTGCGAAAACGGAAGAACGGGAAAAGTAATGCACCCAGGCAATAGTGATGCACATGGATGTAATGAGAGTCAGAGAGGAAAAACGTGATAATCCAGACGATGCAGGGCACACCGCACAGGACCGCAAGATACGGATACAGAATCCCTGCGCGGTGAGCCCAGAAAAGATGGCAGGCTAAAAGTGCGACAATGATCAAGACCGCAGCCACCAAGGCCCCTAGGGACCGTGCATCCAGGGAGCTCAGATCGCCAGGTTTTAACGAGAATTGAGCACCAATCGCGTGCCCGAGATAATTCCAATGCAGGACCAGGAAAAACGGGAGCAGATAACACACACCGTTCCACTTGAGGATCGACCAAGCAGAACGTTTGACGGGATTCCAGTTATGTATTGGGCCAAGAAGGTAGAGAAGAGGGCCACATAGGGCGATGATCACGAAGTCCGCGACGCCAGGATTGCCCGATTGGAATGGGTTGCTTCTTTGGCAGAGAAAACCGGCCACATAGCAATAACCTGATATCAGCAAGACCCACCAACCGCCGAAAGCAAGCCAGTCCGTCCAGCTACCAGTTTGTGATTTGTGGTAGTTCGGCGATTCCAACGGTTCCATTTTTGTCAAGATTTGCCTATCCGCGAGCCATTGAGGGATAAAGAACTACTGGTTCCCAGGCTCCTGCCCAACGCCGTGAACGATTACTACGCTGCAAATTACAGCATTTGCGTTTCGTAGCTACGCTCGCCAGAGCGTGGATTGTTGACGTCCGACGCAAATCACCACCTTCTGGCGAAGGTAGCTACCAGAAAATCGTTCACGGCGTTGGGCCCCTGCTTGGTAACCCTATGAAGTGCAGGCTCCCGCCTGCCGAGCGAGAAAAGGCGATGTGGGAGCCTCGAAAGCAGTGCGTTGCTAGGGCGGAACCTGGGGACGAGCGTATGTTGGTGGCGATTAGTGTTCCACCAAGAAAGGAACGCTAATCTTCTCTAATCGCACACTAATGACCTTTTGAAGTGGGAAAGTCCAGCGATCATTGGCGGCAGCAAATGGTTCAGCCATCGCCAGAACGGTGACCACCACCGGACGCCGGCGCAAGCGTCGGCTATTCTTCGCTAATCGTTTCAGTAGCAACGGTCTTCGTTTTGTCGCCAAAGAGTTTCTCGAGTTTCTCTAGCTTCGGTGCGATGTACCTGCGGCAATACTGCTTGTCGGGGTTCTCGTTGTAATAATTCTTGTGATCTGGTCCTGCTGGGTAGAACGTAGATGCCCTCTGGATTTGAGTGACAACAGGAGCATTGTACAAACCAGATTTGTTCAGATTCGTCTTCGCGTTTTGTGCCGCGGTCTTTTGTTGATCCGAGTGCCAAAATACGACGCTTCGATATTGAGTTCCAAAGTCGGGGCCCTGTTGGTTTTTGGTCGTCGGGTCATGCGTCCGCCAGAACACGGCAAGCAAGGTTTCGTACTGCACTACCGAAGGGTCATAAATCACATTTACTACCTCCGCATGTCCTGTGCGTCCCGTCAGAACTTGGTTGTAGGTCGGATTGGCGATGTGACCACCCATGAAGCCAGGGTTTACGCTTGTGACACCATTTACCCGTTGGAACACGGCTTCGACGCACCAGTAGCAGCCAGCTCCAAACGTAGCCGTCTCGGAACGATTGTCTTCCGCAGTCGCACAGGGCGAAAATATGAGGGTTGCTATCGTGAACACTGATAGTAGCCATAACGGATATTGTTTGATCATTCGGTGCACGCATGGATTAGGGACGAGAGACAGAAACGCTAATAGAATATCGAATCGTGTTTTCGGGCGAGGGCCGCATTATTGGTTCGTTGGTAACTTGTCATTTGAATTTCACCGCGATTGGGCAATCCCGTGAGCAGCAAGAAACTTTCCGATCTCAGCCTCCGTCGGGAAGTGGTCATAAGGGGCGATCTATTTATGCCCATAGTTTAACGGTTCCAACACACCGGTTTTTGTATCGAACACCGCGCAGCTACCCTGAAATACAGCCGCGACGATAACAAAATACCGTTCCTCAGGCCGCAGCAGCAGAGGTTCAGTCCCGTCCCAGTCAATCGGGCCGTCCGGACTCGCTGCCCACCAGCAATGATAGTGGCCAATGAATTGGCGTCGATTTGAATTCGCACCCAACCCAGCTTTTGCACGTGCATTCAGATCGCGAGAACCGTCTTCAATATCCCACAACTGTTCGACGTCGTGCGCGTCGACACTTGCGTCTTTATGGCTGAACAGGCAGCCGTCGATCTCAAGTTGCGGTCTCATTTGCTGCATGAAATCGAATGTTGCAGAGCCGAATCGTTCTCGGCAATAGTCCGAAATTTCATGGCAAAGACCAAAGTCATGGTTCCCCCATACACCGATTGCACCACACTCGCTGAGCAGCGACGCGACTTCGTCGCAGCCCTCAGGCGGCGCAAACGCGTCACATGTGTCGCCGATCGTCACCACCTGGTCGACTTGTCGAACGCGGAACAACTCCAACGCCTTGGCAAGTTCCGCGTGTGCGTTGTGTACATCAGTCACGAGTCCGAGACGCATTGCTTTCACCTTAATCGCCGGACAGCCGATGGTTCAAGTAAGCCAGTGTCGCGGCAGTTGGTTGCGAGCCGCTTCGGTTTGTATCTCGCACTCGCAATCCGCGAGCACGCGATCAATCCTTTTTACTATAGCGTCTTTTTTGGGCACGGAATGGCAACCCAATGCTGAATCACCCAAGTCAGAATCACTCAAGGGCTCTCAAGCGACCCGTCTCACTGCAATTCCACTGGACATTGTCCTGAATGGAGCGGACATTGTGAGCCGACGGCGCTAGCCGCGGGCCCCACCGCTGTGAAGCATTTTTCCCTATACGGTTTGTGTATTTTTTAGCGTAGCGGAAGTCGTCAAGACTTTCGATCCACGGCGAGTGCCCCCCCGAAACTCTTGACGAGTTTCGCTGCGAAATACTTCACAGCGTTCCGCGGGCCCATTCATGACGTGGTATGACTCACCTTGAACTGCTTATTGCACTGAGGGTATGAACGCAACAAAGTGAGCAACTACGATCAGACCCTCGAGGGTCAGGAGAGTAGCATATTGACACACTGACAACGCAGATCGAGCGAGGCCAATCAGCAGGAGAATCGGGCATGCAAAAAAGGTGATTAAGCCAAGAATTAGGCCGGATTCGATCAACGGAATCCAGTGTGCCGACCAGATAATGGACCGTGTGTCATGCGTCAATCCTAGCCAAGTTAGGACGACGGCGATCAAGTGAGCATAGATCGCAAATCGCACGAGCCGCGAAGTTTGCCATTGGGAAACGGACTGGAGATCAGAGCCAGCGATCGGATTGCCCGGAGAATAGAGATTGAGCGTCAATTGATATGCGACTCGCTGCGGTATGAAGGCTTTGTCTTGTCTCGGCCAACGTCGATGTCAACCGGCATGAACGGAAATCTGACCATTAGGCAATGCGTTGTTTGGGGGCTCGGGTGCATCGCCAATATTCCTCACGCACTTCGCAACTGATTCACTGTCGAGCACTCCCCACCACGGTAATTGTATCGCGGACGCTATTGACGATCAAACGAAGTTGACTCGACGAATGGTGGCCATCAGTGGGCACGGACGGTTGATCTTTTATCTGCAATTCAAGCTGCAAATGCCGGTTCTATCGATTCTGGTTCAAAGCAACAAAAACGAGAGCCGCAATAGTAATTAGCGTCGGCAACGATCGAATGGGAAAGCGTGATTGGGTGAACATCGCGAGTCGATTGCGTCGGGCGTTGCTCCCGCCTGCGTCTGTTACCACGAAAAAAGAAAGTCTCCTTGCCCATCACTTCGATATCGAGTTGCCACAAGGCCGTTGGTGTCAATGATAACAACAATTGTGATTTCAGGTGATATCCATTGGAGTCGCCGATACAGTTGAAATCCACGATCAAGTTTCTCTTGGTCGCTGAGTCTACTATTTGTGACGTAGGCTCCCGTTTTGCCAATGATTCCGTATTCAGTGTCGTCGTATCGATGAGGTCCGAGCATCTTTTCGACATCCTGCATCGGCATCCCAATATTTATTCGGGCGTAGTTCGCTGCGGTGACACGCGGCCAGAACGCAAGCACGACAGGCACAATAATTGTGATTGCGAATAGTAAACCGAGGAGAACACCCCAGAAGCGTACGCTTGTCGTTTTTGATCGGGGCGATGGAGACATGTAGTTTGTTTCGCGCTAACGGTAGCCCGCCATTTTCAGTCCGAGAGCGGCGGAGTTCACGGGGCGGCGGGAGTCAATCATTTTCGTTCGAGACGCACGACCGCCGCCACTCTCGTGCAATTCTCTTGTTATACATTGAATACAAACAGAGAGTTCAGTCGCTTCGTCTGGCGTTAAGAATCAACCAAACCAACCTTTCTTGCCGTAGCTGGCGATCGCTTTGACTTCGCCGTCCAGGATGTCAAACAGTTTGTTTAACTTGGTGATCATAAAGACCTCCATGACGTTCGGTGATACCTCACAGAACTTCAAAGCGACGCCATGTGCCTTGCATTCTCGATTGAGCGTGACCAGTTGGGAAAGCATGGCCGAAGACATAAACGAGATGCCGTGAAAATCCAACGACAAGAACTTCGGGGTCCGAGCTGGCTACCATTTCACAATGTCTTGAAAGCTCGCGACATCCGCGTGAACGACTCATCTTGTACCTTCAAACGGTTTCGCTCCGTTGGACTCCACATACGACACCTTCATGGTTGCAGACTTTAGCTCGGCCAGCGTAGGGGAAGTCGGAATAGAAACCGGATACATCCATGGCTCGTCGGCATTGGCGGTGCAAGCATGAATGCACGCCAAGATGGAAAGTAATAACTTCATCTCGTCCCTGGGTTTCAAATGAAGATGAATCGGAGCGGAACTCTTCTGTCTATGGCGGACATCGATGGTCACCGAGAACTCGCGGAACAAATCAAGCACTTGGTCATTGCGGAGTATCATGCCACAACAATCTCGCGGTTTCGTGGGCTGGCCGTTTCTCAATCTTCAGCAGGTTCAGTGGGGTCGCTGAACTCGTGTTTGCATTCGATGTATACGAATCCGGCTAAAACCGTGAGCGCAGGACAGGCGATCACAAGTGCCGACAAAACATACCACATTGAATTAGTTGTGTTGTGGAGATAGATCGAGACACAAATCAGGACGATCGAGCATACAAGGTAATAAAACTGTTTGGGAGCGCGTGTATACATCGCATGAAAAACGGCGGGTGCAAAAATCAAGGGCACAGGCAAAAAGAGGGCGACCGCGATCACATTGAAAATTTCACCTAGTTCTTCGCTGTAAGCTCCTGCAGCGACGAAGGACGAGGCGCCGGCAATCAGGATGCGCCCGACCCATTTGAACTTGGCATACAGCAGGCCGACGCGCGTCGGCATATTTTTCGACCGATTAAGAGGGCGAACATAGCCTGGGCGGATCGGGGTTGGCGAAGTCGAAGACATGTTGTGATTGCCGACGAGAATTGCGATGAACCACATGAACTTACGGGTAGACCGTCCGAGGCCACCCGGCACAAATCAAAAATTGGCCATCCGAAAATGGGTTTTTGCGTGTCTGGGGCCACCGCCATTATTATCCAGCATTGTCTGCGGTGGCGTCAATTTCGGCAAACGTTTTGGCAAGCAGATTTTTCAGTGTCGTTTATGCTTTGCAACAAAAATCCAAGGCCAAACGAATCCTCAGAAGGCCAAATTTCCCCTTGCGAAGTAAACATTTTTGGTCAACCGTCAATCCAGGAAGTCTCGCACGCGTGACTGGCGGTTCCGCGTCCAACACTCGGTTAAGCGCCGTGGTGAATCTAGTCGGTTGGCTTACGGAAGACCGCCAGCCTTATGATGTATTCGATAAACATCGATATGGATATCGCGATCAAGTACATCGCAAACGGAAAAAGAAACACACCGACGCTATTAGTGTGCATGTTGATCCCAAGGATGTCTCCAATGGTGGCGTCAGCATGCAATACAAGCATGAAAAACGAAGCCCCCATCGATACTCCTGCCATCAGGCGAACGATCATTTGGCGAAGGTTCCGTTCCGTCATCGGATAGACGATGGATGCAAGGCATGCGAAAGGAATCGTGATCGAGAGCATGCGTAAGCCGCCAGGCTCAGCAAGTTCTCGAACTGAATTCCAAAGTCCAGCCTTAGTCGCAACGGCCAGAACGATACCACCGACGGTGCCAATCACGAACAGAAGCGAAAACCGATAAATTGCGGCCTCGAATGAGAAATAGTTTGAAAATTGGGCAACACCATTTTGCTCCGCATCATTTACGAAAGTCGCTTCATACGGATTGATGTTCATGATTAGATCGAGCTGATTTCAATAGAACGTCGATTGATGCCACGGAAGATTTTAGCCGGCCCCGATCATTGGGTGCAAGCGTTTGATGCGGCTGGCAGCCATGCTTTGGATGGACAGAGCGCACTTAAACCATATTTTTCGAGGTGCAGCGCAATTTCAACAAGGTACAGCTCCAAACTATCGCCACATTCGGGCAACTCCTTCTCGGCAGCGTCGCTTGGATTGAGATTTTCAGTTGCGACACTATTCACATGGCGGTTCCGCTACTCACGACACGATTTCATGTGGCCCTCGCGGTGCCGGTTGCTCCGCCCTTCATATTGAGGCGTTTTCACGAAGCCTCGCGGCAGATGCGAGGTCTCGGTCGGTCATTTGAAGGTGTGGTGGTCTCCAAGGAATACGAAGTCGTCTGAATCGTCGAAAAAGAATCCCGCCCGCAAACCGAGGCGAGACTCAAACGCATATATCTGTCGAAGCCCAGATGGATGCTCGATCGTGCGGATCGTTCCCCAGTTTGCGATCCATTCAAGTTTGGAAGCTGTGTCAACATCGCGGAGAAAGTCGCGGACTGCATCGCGTTGTGAGACGAGGTCAATCAGGATAAAGTCAGACTGCATTGTAAACTACGTGACTCATTCAAAATGCAACTCGCAGGAGTGAGCCGAGGGCCGTAAGGCACCGGGTAATGCGCGAGCGGCTCACTAAGTCAACAACCTGCTTGCGCCAAAACTGCCAATTTACTGAAAGACTCCTGCCTTCCTGCCTACAGAGTTGTAACAAACACCATTCTTGAAATTGAAAGTTCGATCATCATCCCGAGTAACATGCAAACGCTCATGTACGTGGTCAAGACCAAGAAGCCCGTGACAAAGCCGAGATTGAGGAAGTTCCAGGATAAAATTTGCCAGACAGTAATGCCGATAATTCCCCCAACCGAAGCCCCCTTAAGTCCAGTGTTTTTGGGTGTGGTTTCGGGAGGTTCAATCATTGGATCGGCTCGCGGAAGAATCTTTCGTGGAACAACATCGGTAGGAATGATTTCTATAGCAGATTTTTTGGCAGATTCAAGCTTTGTAGGTATGGGCAACTCAAGCTCAGCATTGGTTTTCTCCAGCATTGGGCCAACGTCAGACATGACTGGGCTTGTTTCCTGCGCAATGAGATTGATGGAATCAGTGAACAGCCCTTGCTCAAGCAGCGGAAACCTGACTAGTTCAATCGACGCCAACGCTTTAATTTTTCTGACCAGCGAAGGGCCGAGCAATCGTCTGCCACGCTCGCACCCAGGGAGCAAGCCACGAATCGCACGAATGAACACGAATCTGGGAACTGCACGTGATTCGTGTCTATTCGTGAGATTAGTGGCCGACCTTCGACCGCGCAACACCCCAGCGGCGTTTGAAGAAACGAACGAGATTAATCTTGGTCGGACGACCGATCCAGCCAAGTGCATCAAGTCACGTGCTGAAGCAAGATAGATTGTCGCCATCAGCGCGGTCAACAGCGTAACAATCGATATCGCTCCCCGTCGTAGATCGGTGCTGATCAACTGGCATTCTCGGTTGATCGACCATTTGAAAACGCGTGACTCGCGATCGCGGGTGCATCGGAGGGTGCCGCGCTCATCCATGCACGAATCGCGTCGCGCACTGCGTACTGCAATGACTCGGGTATCCCAATCCCAAGATCGTAGGTGCGATCCCCACAGCGAACAATCGTTCGCAGTCCGTTTGTCACGACCTTGCACTGTGCGTCTTGAGTCTCCGAACGTGCAAGCTCCCATGTCTTGCGACGTTGCAGGGCGGTTCGATAAAACCGCGACAGATTGTTTTCAAAGTTGTTGCCAAGATAGTGCAAGCCCGCACGTCCGGAGTCGTATATCAAAAAATCTGGGCCAAAAGTGATTAGTACCGGTTTCGGCGGGAATAAAAATGCGCGACTCGATACAAACACGCCAATGGCTGTCCACATGATTGCAAATCCAGATCGAATGACGAGGGCGGCGTCTAATCCAAACCGAAACATTCGAAAATCAGGAAGCAGGAAAACCAATGCTACGATCATCACTCCGAATTGAATGAGCCCAAAATCACGATCCTCAGAAGGCAATCCAATCGGGATTTCAATAACTACCGTATGACCATCAACGCGAGTTTCCGGTTCCACCTTGTGCATTGTGTTTACTGAAATCTCATTGCGGAACGGTTTGTCGTAAGCGGGCACCAGCGGAAGACTCTGATTCAGTTGTGGCGTGAATGAGTTCGCCCGCACTGCGTTGTTGTCCGCGGCTGTGAATCACCAGCATTTTTAGAGCCGAAGTGTAGGCATGAAAACGCAAACAAGGACAGGAAGAATAAATATTGCTTGAGCCAGAGAGAGACCCAAAGTGACAACGAGATACTCGAAGCGTTCGGAAACGCTACGTCCGCTATCATTCGCACTATTGATTGTCCATCGTGAAAAGCCTCGCAAGCACATCGCCGGTGCAAAGTTGGGTTTCCATCTGGCTCACGGATCGGTGCCCTCGGGCCGGTCCCAGGTGACCCAAGGTTCTTTCAGTGCTCGCGATCGAAATTGTTTCACGTCTAATTCCGTTGGGAAGTGATCCAGCGGTTCCCATATTGGCAGCCTGGGATGTTCAGGTTGACGGTCTGGACGAAAAACTTGGTCGACTTTCCATCGCCCTCGAAAGTCATTGTACAACGGATTCCGAACGATGCTACAGAGGAGGAAGTTCTCGCTGGATTCGCCAACCACGAGCAAGCGTTCTTCCCCGTCAACTGATGTTAGCGGCTCAAGTGGATCAGCAACAACATGAAATGCCCGATATTCCATGTACAGCTCGCGTGCGATACTGCGCATATGAATTCGATGCCGAGTGTATTGTGTTGCAACAAACGCAAACCAGCCGAACAGAATCAGCACAGCGACAACGGTAATTTGGCGGTAGGAAGGCAAGGATTTCAGTCGGGTTACGGTCGCGATCACGCGGTCGCCGCGAGTGATCTACCATTGTTGTAAAAAGCGGCGCGGCGGCTCGCTTGCATCGTCGTGTTTATCCCGTCTATCTACCGACCGTATGCAATGCACGGAAAAATACGCCAAGATCACCCCCGAAACAAATCCATTCGTTTTCATACGCGTCGAAGAAAACAAGAACCGTACTGATGTGGGGATAGTCGTGATCGTAATCTTGCGTTCCGTCGAGACATGCCCAATGGGCAGCATACAGTGTTCGTGTAACTGCATCAACAATCGGGGGCGCGTCGCCCAGCCCATAAACAGATTCCACAAGTGCCATGTAGGGCCCGAACGAGAATACGTTGATCAGGAAAAGCGAAAGTGCAAGAACTGGGAATCGCAGTAAGCGAGAGCAAGGCCGAGTCTTTGTAGGCAAAAAGTGGAGTGCGAAAGGAACGCAGGCAGTTACGAACGCAGCTATTCCCCAGTTCCAGCGGAGTAGTGAGAAAGCGATCGCCATCAATAATGTTGCAACCAACAGAATGCGTATTGTCATTGTGTTGCAGCCAGCATTTGCAGGTGCTCTCGAGTAGCGGTCGCTAAGTGGGACAACGAAGCTTTCACCAAGCTATGGCAAACGATTAACAATTGGAAAACCGCTCGGGTCACTTCATTCGGAAGAGTGAAACGGTGTCTCTCGGATGTTAAAATACGCCCAGTGTTCACGGTTTGCCACAGATTTCTCCTTGGGGTGTCACAGTATTTGATCTTTGTCCAATTGATCACAGCCCAATAAATCAGCGAATGGACTCAAAGTCGCCGACGATATTATCAGCGGACGACGCCGGCTCTCAAGTCGACGCTTCTCACCTGAAGTTACCCCGCACTGCCCATTGCGATAAAGTCCGCGGCACGTGCGTTGGGATTCGTGGAAATCCGGCTGATTCGTGGCGCAATATTGCAGCTAACCGTTTGCCCGCGAATCACGCAAATTATCGTGAATGAGCGGCGCAACATGGAATTGCCAAGGAACAAAATGCAAGGCAATCAACGACGATCAAAAGCCGCGAGAGCGGCGGCAGCATTTAGCCCCACGCGTAAGCGTGGGGTTTCGGGCGCGGCGACGTCACCATAAGCCGCGATAGCG